>JAWOBH010000175.1:0-15932 GCA_046498125.1 Prochlorococcaceae cyanobacterium
CCTGCAGCTCCCGTCGCATCGTGCTCAGCGGGGTCTCGCCGGGATCGAGGGTGCCGGCGGGAAATTCCAGCAGCCGCGTGGCCACGGCGAAGCGGTACTGGCGCAGGATCACCACCCGGCCGTCGCCCAGCAGCGGCACCGCCAGGGAGGCTCCCGGGTGGCGGATCACGCCGAATTGGCCTTCCACCCCCATCGGCAGCTGCACCCGGTTGAGCTCGAAGCGGATCTTGCGGGCCTCCAGGCTGGCGGTGGTCTCCAGGAGGCGCGCGGGCTCGGGGGGCGGCAGGGGCGCCATGGCGGTGGGGCGGTTGCCACAAGCATGGCCGCTGGCGTGGTGCGGCCGTCGTGACCCCGCCGGAGCGTCAGGAGCGGGTTCAGTAGCGGGCGCCGTCCTGCAGCCGGCGGAACTCCTCCCACACCGGCAGCGCCTCCTCGCGCAGCAGCGGCTCGGGGGCCAGCTGGCGCTCGCCCGCTGGTCGGGCCATGTCGGCGTGGATGCGGGCGTCATCGAACAGCTCGGCGCAGTCGCTTCAGCGCGAGGCGAAATACACCTTGGCGATCCGGGCCCAGTAGGCCGCGGCGTAACACATCGGACAGCACTCGCCGCTGGAATAGAGCACGGCGCCGCTGAGGTCGTGGCTGCCGATCGTCCGGCAGGCCTGGCGGATGGCATTCACCTCGGCGTGGGCGGTGGGGTCGCTGTCACGCAGCACGCTGTTGCCGGCGGCCCCCAGCACCACCCCGCCCAGCACCACCACAGCGCCGAATGGGCCGCCGCTGCGCTCCATCACCCCCGCCCGGCGCATCAGGGCGATCGCCTGGCGCATGTGGGCCCGGTCGGCGGCACTGGCCATGGCGATCCCCAGCTGCAGCGGCAACGGCCCGCACCCTATTCAGGCCAGCCCGGGCAGCCCGGCAGCCGCTGGGGGGGGGCTTCGCCGGCCTCGGCCAGGGCCTCGGCGAGCAGCCGGCGGTGCGACACGGCGCGGCTGGCGTCGGTCGGCGGTGAGGTGAGATCGGCCGCGATCGCCGCCAGTGGCGCCAGCACGAAGGCCCGCTGCCGCCAGCGGGGATGGGGCAGCTCCAGGGCGCCGCCGCTGCAGCCCAGCCGGCCCCACCAGAGCAGATCGAGATCGAGGCTGCGCGGTCCCCAGCGCTCGCGCCGCTGCCGGCCGAACTGCCGCTCCAACTGGTGCAGCCCCTCCAGCAGGGCGGCGGCGGCGGCGCAGCCGGGGCTGCCGGCAGCCCGCACCAGCAGCACCGCATTCAGGTAAGGCGGCTGCTCCACCGGCCCGACCACCGGCGCCGTGCGGAACAGGGGCGACCAGATCAGCTGGCCTGCGGCGCCGCCACCCGGATCAGCGAACGCCGCGTGCCAGTCGGCCAGCAGCTGTGTCAGCAGCGGCCGCACCGCCAGCAGCGTGGCCAGGGGTGGGCCCGTCGGGCTGGGCAGGTTGGCGCCCAGGGCGATCGCCAGGTCTGGTACGCCGCCGGCAGGGCCCTGGGCCTGATCAGCGAGACTGGCAGGCACGACGCGGGGGCTGGACCGTTCCATGGTTGCAAGCGGCAGTGCCACCTCCGGTGCCAGCAGCGTCGCGGCCCGCGCCTTTCCCCTGGCCGCCATCACCGGCCACGGCACTCTCAAACTGGCTCTGCTGCTGGCCGCCGTCGATCCGGGCCTGGGCGGGGTGGTGATCGCCGGCGGCCGCGGCACCGGCAAGTCGGTGCTGGCCCGCGGCCTGCATGCCCTGTTGCCGCCCATCGACGTGCTCGATCTGGGCACCCCGGCCCCCGGTCAGCCGGCACCGGTGGCCCTCAACATCGATCCCCAGCGCCCCGACGAGTGGGATGACGCCACCCGCGCCCGCCTGATCGCCCTCGGGGCCGATCCCGACGGCGCCGACCCCAGCGCCCTGCTGCCCACCCGGGTGATTCCGGCGCCGTTCGTGCAGGTGCCCCTGGGCATCACCGAAGACAGGCTGCTGGGCTCGGTGGATGTGGCCGCCTCCCTGGCCAGCGGCCAGGCGGTGTTTCAGCCGGGCCTGCTGGCCGAGGCCCACCGGGGCGTGCTCTACATCGATGAGCTCAACCTGCTCGACGACGGCATCACCAACCTGTTGCTGGCGGCGGTGGGCAGCGGTGAGAACCGCATCGAGCGCGAGGGCCTGAGCCTCAGCCACCCCTGCCGCTGCCTGCTGATCGCCACCTTCAACCCCGAGGAGGGGGCGGTGCGCGACCACCTGCTCGATCGCTTCGCCATCTGTCTGTCGGCCAACCAGACGCTGGAGCTGGAGCAGCGGGTGGAGATCAGTCGCGCCGCCATCGAGCACGCCGAAACCAGCGACAGCTTCCGCGCCCGCTGGCAGGAGGACAGCGACGCCCTGGCCACCCAGCTGCTGCTGGCGCGCCAGTGGCTGCCGGATGTGCAGATCGCCAGGGAGCAGATCGCCTATCTGGTGAATGAGGCCCTGCGCGGCGGCGTGGAGGGCCACCGCAGCGAGCTCTACGCCGTGCGCGTCGCCCGCGCCCATGCGGCCCTGAGTGGCCGCGACCGGGTAGGGGCCGACGACCTGCAGGTGGCCGTGCGCCTGGTGATTGCTCCGCGAGCCCTGCAGCTGCCTCCTCCCGATCCCGAGCAGCCGATGGAGCCGCCGCCGCCACCCCAGGGCGAGCAGCCGCCCGACAACGAGCAGCAACCCGACGAACCCGACGAGCCTGAGGAGCCGGACGACCAGGAGGACCAGGACGACGACACCCCCGAAGAGCAGGCCCCGCCCCAGGTGCCGGAGGAGTTCCTGCTCGATCCCGAAGCGGTGGCCGTGGATCCCGACCTGCTGGTGTTCAACGCCGGCAAGGCCCGAACCGGCGGCAGCGGCAGCAGGGCCGCCGTGTTCAGCGACTCCCGCGGTCGCTACGTGAAGCCGATGCTGCCGCGCGGTCCGGTGCGTCGCATCGCCGTGGACGCCACCCTGCGGGCCGCGGCGCCCTACCAAAAGAGCCGCCGTGAGCGCCAACCGCACCGCACGGTGGTGGTGGAGGACGGCGACCTGCGGGCCAAACTGCTGCAGCGCAAGGCCGGCGCCCTGGTGATCTTTCTCGTCGACGCCAGCGGCTCGATGGCGCTGAACCGGATGCAGAGCGCCAAGGGGGCCGTGATCCGGCTGCTCACCGAGGCCTACGAGAACCGTGACGAGGTGGCCCTGATCCCCTTCCGTGGCGAGCAGGCCGAGGTGCTGCTGCCGCCCACCCGCTCGATCACCGCCGCCCGCCGGCGCCTGGAATCGATGCCCTGTGGCGGCGGTTCGCCGTTGGCCCATGGCCTCTCCCAGGCGGCCCGCGTCGGTGCCAACGCCCTGGCCACCGGTGACCTGGGCCAGGTGGTGGTGGTGGCGATCACCGACGGCCGCGGCAATGTGCCCCTGGCCCGCTCCCTGGGCCAGCCCCCGCTGGAGGGCGAACAGCCGGTGGACCTCAAGGAGGAGGTGAAGCAGGTGGCCAGCCGCTACCGGGCCCTGGGCCTCAAGCTGCTGGTGATCGACACCGAGCGCAAGTTCATCGGCAGCGGCATGGGCAAGGAGCTGGCCGAGGCCGCCGGCGGCAAATACGTGCAGTTGCCGAAGGCCAGTGATCAGGCCATCGCCGCCATCGCCATGGAGGCGATCAGCGGGGTTTGAGCGGCAGCTGGTCCTTGGTTTGTGCCCCGGCATCGTCGGCGCTCGGGACCCTGCCCGCCTCCCGTTCCGCCCGCTCCCGTGCCGCCCCCGTCTGGGCGGGGTAGAGCTCCTCGAAGAACTGGCCGAGCCCCACGGCCACGCTGCGCAGTCCATTCATGAAGGTGGGGTCGGTGGTGAGCTGCTGCACATCGCCGCCCACGGCTCGCCACTGGGCGGTGAGCCGCTCGGCATTGGCCACCGTCTGCTGCAGGTCGTCCACCAGCTGCGGGTCGTCCAGCCGGGCCATGAGCTGGCGCAGCTGGGCGGAACTGGCGTTGATGTTGGCGATCGTGGGCTGCACCTCCTGCACCGAACCCTCGAGGCTGCCCAGCAGTGACTGCCCCTCGCGCAGCAGGCCGCTGCCCTCGCGCACTAGACCACGGCCCTCCTTGAGAAAGGCGTCGGCCTGCAGCGCCGTCTGCTCCACGCTGGCAGCCACATCGGACACCTTGCTGAACAGCTGCTCCTCCTCGGCCTGGTTGAGCAGCTGAAACAGCATCGAGGTGACCGCGGCCAGGCTGGCGCCCTGGGTGCCACTGATGCTGGCGCCGTCGCAGAGCATGCGCGCGGGGTCACACTCCCGGGAGCGGGGACTGGGGGCGTCGGCGGGCAGGGGCTCGCCCTGGCTCACCAGCACCACCTGGGCCTCGCCCCCCAGCAGTGACACCTGGCCGATCTCGGCCACCGTGGGCCGGGCCAGGCGGATCGACGGGTTGGTGATCTCCAGCTGGGCGATCACCGCGTCCGAGGTGATCTGCATCGAGCGCACGCTGCCCACCATCACCCCGCGGAACACCACCGGTGAGCGCACCGCCAGGCCATCGGCCTCCGCAAACCGGGCCTCCACAGTCCAGTGCTGGCGGGTCAGCGACAGCCCCCGCAGCCAGAGCGTGAGGCCCACGGCGCTGGTGATGGCGGCCAGCAGGGAGAAGCCCACGATCGCCTCACGCACGGAGCGGCGCATCGATCAGGCCTCCGCCGGCTGGATGGGTCCGAGCAGGCTACCGCTGCGGAACTGCCGCACATAGGGATTGTCGGTGCTGCGGTAGCTCTCCAGATCCCCCTGCCAGCGGAAACGGCCCTCGTAGAGCAGCACCACCCGATCGGCGGTGCGCTCGATCGTGCTGTGCACATGGCTCACCACCACCGAGCTGGCACCGGCCAGGTCCGTGGTGCGCACGATCAGATCCTCGATGCGCGTGCAGGCCACCGGGTCGAGCCCGGCGGTGGGTTCATCGAACAGCAGCAGGGGCATGCGATCGCCGGGCTGGCTGGGGTCCTGAATCAGGGCGCGGGCAAAGCTCACCCGCTTCTGCATGCCGCCGCTGAGCTCGCCCGGCATCTGCTCCTCGATGCCCCCCAGGCCCACGGACTCCAGGGCCTGGCGCACCCGCTCGCGGATCTGTGCCCGGCTGAGATGGCCGACTCGATGGAGCAGAAAGCCCACGTTCTGCTCCACGCTCAGGGAGGCCAGCAGTGCGGGGTTCTGAAACACCAGCCGCACATCCGGGGGGTCGTGCTGATCGAGACGCAGGTAGCGCTGGGGCTCGCCGTGAATCAGCACGCTGCCGTGGCTGGGCAGCAGCAGTCCGGCCAGCAGCCGCAGGATGGTGGACTTTCCCGAGCCCGACGGTCCCACCACCACCAGCTGCTCACCCCGTCGCAGGCTGAGGTCCACCGCGTCCAGCACGCGGTTCTCACCCCACTGCATGGTCACGCTGCGGAGCTCCGCCAGGGTGTCTGAGGGCTGGTTCAGGGCTGCCACCCGGTGCCTGCCGATCCTGCCAGCTCTGCCGGGGGGGCCTGGCTGCCCTGCTTACAGTTCCAGGGCACCAGCTCGCTCCCGCCAGCCCGCTCCACTGAGCCTTGTTTCCACCTGCCTCGCCTTCCCCGCCGCGCCGGTTGCGCCGGCCGCGATCCCAGCCGGGCTGGCTGGGCCGGGGCGATCGCCGTCAGCGTGACCTGATGAGCCGCTCCCGCCGGGCGGTGCGCTGGCTGCAGCCGGGCCTGGTGGTCAAACGCTGGGTGCTCACCTCCGGCCTCGGCCTGTTGATCGCCCTGCTGGGCGCCGCCGTGTGGGCCGATCTGCAGCCCATCTACTGGACCCTGGCCGGCATCCAGTGGCTGCTGCAGCGCATCACCATGGTGCTTCCCGGCAAGATCACCGGTCCCCTGGTGCTGGCGGTCGGGCTGTTGCTGATCTGGCTGGGCCAGAGCCGCAGCTTCGGCACGATCCAGAAGGCCCTCGCACCCGACAAGGACACCCTGCTGGTTGATGCCCTGGCGGCCCAGGGACGGCTCAACCGCGGACCCAGCATCGTGGCGATCGGCGGCGGCACCGGCCTGTCCACCCTGCTCAGCGGCCTCAAGCGCTACAGCTCCAACCTCACCGCCATCGTCACCGTGGCCGACGACGGCGGCAGCAGCGGCGTGCTGCGCCGGGAGCTGGGGGTGCAGCCCCCTGGCGACATCCGTAACTGCCTGGCGGCCCTGGCCCGTGAGGAACCGCTGCTCACGCGCCTGTTCCAATACCGCTTCACCGCTGGCACCGGGCTCGAGGGCCACAGTTTCGGCAACCTCTTCCTCACCGCCCTCACCGCCATCACCGGCAGCCTCGAGGCCGCGATCACCGCCAGCAGCCGGGTGCTGGCGGTGCAGGGTCAGGTGGTGCCGGCGACCACCGCCGATGTGCGCCTCTGGGCCGAACTGGAGAATGGCGAGCGCATCGAGGGCGAATCCGCCATCAGCCGGGCGCCCAGTCCGATCGTGCGGCTGGGCTGCCTGCCGGATCGGCCACCGGCCCTGCCCCGGGCGATCGAGGCCATCGCCCATGCCGATCTGATCGTGCTCGGGCCCGGCAGCCTCTACACCTCCCTGCTGCCGAACCTGTTGGTGCCGGAGCTGGTGGAGGCCATCGCCGCCAGCAGGGCGCCTCGGCTCTACATCTGCAACCTGATGACCCAGCCCGGGGAAACCGACGGCCTCGATGTGGAGGGCCATCTGCGTGCCATCGAGTCCCAGCTCGCCAGCCTTGGCGTGGAGGAGCGGCTGTTCACGGCGGTGCTGGCTCAGGAAACCCTGCCCCACACCGAACTGCTTGATCTCTACCGGCGCCGGGGTGCCAAGCCGGTGAACTGCGACGCCCCCCATCTGCGTCGCCAGGGCTATGCGGTGATGCAGGCGCCGCTGCACGGGGGCCGGGCCAGCGACGCCCTGCGACACGATCCGCGCAGCCTGGCCACGGCGGTGATCCGCTTCTACCGCAACTCCCGCAGCTGGGTGGCTCAGTAGGCGCCCTTCAGTAGCCGTCCTGTCAGTAGGCGTCCTGCATTTCGTAGAAATCGGGCTGCACGTAGTCCTTGCGCAGGGGCCAGCCTTTCCAGTCCTCGGGCATCAGCAACCGCTTGGGATGGGGATGGCCCTCGAAGCGGATGCCGAACATGTCGAAGGTTTCCCGTTCCTGCCAGTCGGCCCCCCGGAACAGGCCATAGAGGGTGGGCACGGTGAGATCGCCGTCGCGCTCGAGAAACACCTTCAGGCGAACCTCCTGGGGCTTCACCTCGGCGGGCAGATGCTGGGCGGCATCGCTCTGATCGGCCAGCGAGCCGAGCTTCACCAGGTGGTAGAAGCTCACCAGCCGCCCGCCGGGCCCCTCGTCGTAGCCGCCCTGGCACTGCAGGTAGTCGTAGCCGTCGGCCTTGAGGGCGGTGGCCAGCAGGGGCAGGAATGCCGGCTCCACCCCGATCACCTCCACGCCGAGGTGGTCGGGGGGAAGCACCTGGTGCTCGAATCCCTGGCTGCTCAGCCAGCGGCTCACTGTTCCGGCAACGGGGCCGTCCAGGGTCGCGGGCTTGGACCCGGCTGGTGAAACGGGGGTGGTGTCTTCAGGCATGGAGTCAGGCCGTGGGGTTGGCGTCAGCGGCGGTGGAGGCCGAGTCGAGCGCAGCCTGGCTCTCAGCCTCCAGGGCTCCCAGGGGCAGGCCGGCGGCGGCGGCCAGGGCGGCCTGCTGGGTTTCGGCGCGCAGGTAGCGGCCGTTGACGATCGGCTCGGTGGGCACCAGCTGGTGTGGCACCGTGCAGTAGCGGTGGGTGGGCAGCAGGTTGCCCCGCTCGGCCAGGGCCTCGTTGCCCACTTTCTTGCGCAGCTTGATCACGGCGTCGAAGATCGCCTCCGGCCGCGGCGGGCAGCCTGGCAGGTAGAGATCCACTGGGATCAGCTTGTCCACGCCGCGCACCGCCGTGGTGGAGTCGGCGCTGAACATGCCGCCGGTGATCGTGCAGGCCCCCATGGCGATCACGTACTTGGGCTCGGGCATCTGTTCGTACAGCCGCACCAGGGCCGGCGCCATCTTCATGGTCACCGTGCCCGCCACGATGATCAGGTCGGCCTGGCGGGGGCTGGAGCGGGGCACCAGGCCGAAGCGGTCGAAGTCGAAGCGCGAGCCGAGCAGGGCAGCGAACTCGATGAAGCAGCAGGCGGTGCCATACAGCAGGGGCCAGAGGCTGCTCAGCCGTGCCCAGTTGTGGATGTCATCGAGGGTGGTGAGGATCACGTTCTCGGTGAGATCCGAGGTCACCGTGGGCGAGCCCACGGGCCCGCAGCTGGCCGCACGCACGTCCTTGAGCGCCTGGATCGATGGCACCTCTGCCAGCCCGGGGCTGCCCGGGGCGGTGGAGACCGGTGGTGTGGGTGGTGTCATGGGTTCTGACGGTGCTGGGGGCGTTGCTGGGGGCAGCGCTCTGGGCTGCATTGGGACCGACGGTGCCGGGATCGGCGATGGCGGACCTGCTCAGAATGGACTCAGCTCCATTCCAGCGCGCCCTTGCGCCAGGCGTAGGCCAGGGCCACCACCAGGATGGCGATGAACACCAGGGCCTCGATGAACGCCAGCAGACCCAGACGGTGAAAGGCCACCGCCCAGGGATAGAGGAACACGGTCTCCACGTCGAAGATCACGAAGACCAACGCAAACATGTAGTAGCGGATGTTGAACTGAATCCAGGCTCCGCCGATCGGTTCCATGCCCGATTCATAGGTGAGCTGACGCTCTCCGGCCCGGCTGCGCGGCGCCAGCAGCTTGTTGGCCACGATCGCCAACACCGGCACTGCCGCTGAGATCAGCAGAAAGCCCAGGAAGGCGTCATAGCCGGAGAGCACGAACATCGGGCACATCTCACGTGGGGCGCAGTCTGGCATCCATGGCAGTCCTTAGAGTCCAGATGCCGCGCCCAATCCCGGTGAACGACGAGACCGCCTCCGACTCCGCCCCTGAAACCGCGGCCGGCAGCTCCGACCCCGGCCAGACCCCCGCGCCGGACGCAGCCAGCCCGGAGCCCGCGGCGGCGGAGGGGGGCGAGCCGTTCACGGCAGCCGACGCGACTGCCGGCGAACCGGAGGACGACCCCGCAGGCCACCGCTTTGAGTGCCGCAGCTGCGGCTACGTCTACGACCCGGCCGAGGGCGTCAAGAAAGTGGGGATCGCCCCGGGTACCCCGTTTCTCGATCTCGACCCGGCCAGCTTCCGCTGTCCGGTGTGCCGCAGCCGCCTGGGGGCCTTCAAAGACATCGGTCCCCGCAGCAAGCCCAGCGGCTTCGAGGAGAACCTCAATTACGGCCTGGGCGTGAACCGGCTCACCCCGGGCCAGAAGAACGTTCTGATCTTCGGTGCCTTCGCCCTGGCCTTCGCCTTCTTTCTGTCCCTCTACTCCCTGCGCTGATGACGCCCGTGCTCCCCGGTTCCCTGCGCCGGCTGCTGTCGCCGCTGCTCAGCCTGGTGGTGGTGATCAGCCTGGGCTTCGGCCTCGGCGGTTGTGTCACCACGGGCCTGCCGGTGGCCGACACCAGCCCCTGGCAGCCGGTGCCCCTGGCCACCAGCTCCAACCCACTGGCCGTGGCCTTCTCCGATGAGCGCCATGGCTTCCTGGTGGGCAGCAATCGCCTGATCCTGGAAACCAATGACGGCGGCGCCAGTTGGGAGGAGCGTGCCCTTGATCTGCCCGAGGAGGAGAACTTCCGCCTGATCAGCATCGATTTCGATGGCCAGGAGGGCTGGATCGCCGGCCAGCCGGGCCTGCTGCTGCACAGCACCGATGCCGGCAGCACCTGGAGCCGGTTGTTCCTCGACACGAAGCTTCCCGGTGAGCCCTACCTGATCACGGCCCTGGGCAAGGGCAGGGCCGAACTGGCCACCAACGTGGGCGCTGTGTATGACACCGCCGACGGCGGCAACAGCTGGCAGGCCCGGGTGGAGGACGCCGCCGGCGCCGTGCGGGAACTGCGCCGCAGTCCTGATGGCCGCTACGTGAGTGTGAGCAGCCTCGGCAATTTCTTCTCCACCTGGAATCCGGGTCAGCCCACCTGGCAGGTGCACCAGCGCGTCAGCAGCCAGCGCCTGCAGTCCATGGGCTTCCAGCCCGATGGTCCCCTCTGGATGCTCGCCCGGGGCGCCCAGCTGCGCTTCGGACCGGAGGTGGATGATCCCGAGCAGTGGGGCAAGGCGATCATCCCGATCACCAACGGCTATGGCTACCTCGACATGGCCTGGGATCCCCGCGGCACGATCTGGGCCGGTGGCGGCAGCGGCACCCTGCTCGCCAGCGATGACGGCGGCAGCACCTGGCGCCGCGATCCGGTGGGGGCCGAGCAGCCCTCCAACTTCACCCGCATCGTGTTCACAGGTGGCGGCAAGGGCTTCGTGCTCGGCGAGCGCGGCTCGCTGCTGCGCTGGGTGGGCTGAGCAGCCCCAGCAAGCTGCTCCCGCCAACTTCTGTAACCATGGCCCTGCCCGGCTCCCGGGCCCTCAGGGCCTGCCCCTAGGATCTCGGAGCTGAACGCTTGTTGCCATGGCTGCCGGCTCCACAGGAGAACGCCCGTTCTTCGAAATCATCACCAGCATTCGCTACTGGGTGATCCACGCGGTGACCCTGCCTGCGATCTTCCTGGCAGGATTCCTGTTCGTGTCCACCGGTCTGGCCTACGACGCCTTCGGTACGCCCCGTCCGGACGCGTACTTCCAGGCTCAGGAAAGCAAGGCTCCCGTGGTCAGCGAGCGCTATGAGGGCCGTAGCCAGCTCGATCTGCGCCTGCAGTAACCCATGACCCAATCTCCCACCTCCACCACCCCGCGCAACTACCCGATCTTCACGGTGCGCTGGGCGTCCATTCATGCTCTCGGCATTCCCACGGTGTTCTTCCTGGGTGCCCTGGCGGCGATGCAATTCGTGCGCCGTTAATCCACCCCCGCTGAAATCCAGCCAAATCTATGGGCCTGCAACGCAATCCCAACCCCAACAACCTGCCGGTCGAGCTGAACCGCACCAGCCTCTATCTGGGTCTGCTGCTGGTGTTTGTCACCGGTGTGCTGTTCACCAGTTACTTCTTCAACTGACTCAGGAGTTCATCCGATGAGCGGCAAGAAATCTGCCCTGCCTGATGGCCGCATTCCCGATCGCCTGCCCGATGGCCGCCCCGCCGTGGCCTGGAAGTCCCGCTGGACCGAGGGTGTGCTTCCCCTCTGGCTCGTGGCCACCGCCGGTGGCATGGCCGTGATCTTCGTGGTGGGCCTGTTCTTCTACGGCTCCTATGCCGGCGTCGGTTCCGCTTGACGCCAGCGGCATCCAGCCGCGGTGAAGAAGCGCAATCTGCTCCACAACCCGCTGCTGGCCTGGCTGGCGGGGGCTCTGCTGAATGCCTATGCCCAGTTGGTGCTGACCACCAGCTGCATCCGGATCCGGGCGAATCCCCAGGCGGAAGAGCTGGTGTTGCAGCGGAGGGCGCCGGTGATCTATGCCCTCTGGCACTGCAACGTGTTTTTCCTGCCGCTGTTGCGCCTTCACGCCCGCAGGCCGGTGGCGGTGCTGCTCAGCAGCCACCGCGACGCCCGCATCGTGGGGGTGGCGGCGCGCATGCGCGGTGTCGAGCTGGTGGAGGGCTCCTCCACCCGCGGCGGTCTGGGCGCCTACCTGCAGCTGCTGAGACGTCTGCGCAGCGGCCAGTCGGTGTGCATCACCCCTGATGGGCCTCGCGGTCCTGCCAAGCAGGTGAAGGCCGGCGTGCTGCACCTGGCCCGCCAGTCGGGCTGCGCGGTGGTGCCCGTGGGTCTGGCGCTCAACCGCCGGCGGCGGCTGCGCTCCTGGGACCGTTGCGTGCTGCCCCTGCCCTTCGGCCGGGCCGTGCTCGCCTTGGGGCGGCCCCTCTACCTGTCGAGCGGCCAGGTCGCCCGCGATGGGGCAACGGCACGGGCCGAGGCCACCGCCCTCGCCGAAGCCCTGGAGGCCACCAGCAGCACGGCGGCCCGGGCGCTGGCCAGCGGCAGTGACTGCCGCTGATGGTGCGCCGCGGGATGGCGCTGCTGCTCAGTTACCGGCTGCTGGCACTGCTGCTCACGCCGGCGTTGCTGCTGCTGCTGCTGCTGCGCAGCTGGCGCGGCCGCGAGGAGCCCGGGCGCCTGGCTGAGCGGCTTGGACTGGCCAGCCGGCCGCGGCCCCCGGGCCCGCTGGTGTGGATCCATGCCGCCAGCGTGGGGGAGCTCACCAGCCTGGTGCCCCTGCTCAAGGCCCTGACCGCCGCCAGCACGGCCGCCGGCCGGCCGGCGCCAGCCGTGCTGGTCACCAGCGTCACCCGGACCGCCGCTCGCCTCGCCCCCACCCTGCTGCCGTCCGGCGTGCTGCACCAGTTCGTGCCCATCGACCACTGGCTGGCCATGGTCCTGTTCCGCCGCCACTGGCGCCCCGACCTGGGTCTGCTGGCGGAGGCGGAGCTGTGGCCGGAGCTGGTGCACGCCATGCCGGGCCTGCTGTTGATCAATGCCCGCGTCAGCGCCCGCTCCCACCGGCGCCACCGCCGCCTGTCCTGCTACAGCCGCTGGCTCTACGGGCGCTGTCAGGCCTGCTTCGCCCAGTCGGCGGCTGACGATCAGCGGCTGCGCTCTCTGGGTGCACCTGCGGCCCTGGCCCTGGGCTCCACCAAGTGGGATGCGCCACCGCTGCCGGTGCTGCGCCCCGGCCTGGAGCTCCTGCAGCGTCTGTGGCCCCAGCGGCCGGTGCTGCTGTTCGCCAGCAGCCACCCCGGCGAGGAGGGGTTGCTGCTGGCCGCCTGGCCCCAGATCTGCCGCCAGCTGGCGCCCCGGCGGCCGGCCCTGCTGCTGGCGCCACGCCATCCCCAGCGGGCGCCGCAGCTGCTGGAGCAGGCGCGGGCCTCCGGCCTGGACGCCCAGCTGTGGAGCCGGCTGGCGCCCGCTCCGCCACCGCCCGCTCCGCCACCGCCTGTGGTGGTGGTGGATGAGCTCGGCCTGATGGGCACATGGATCGCCGCCGCCGACCTGGTGCTGATGGGCGGCAGCTTGCGGGCTGCCGGCCGCGAGCTCGGCGGCCACAACCCCCTCGAGCCGGTGCGGGGCGGGCGGCCGGTGGTCTGCGGCCCGGACATGGCCAACTTCGCCGAGGTGGCGGCCCAGCTGGAGCGCTGCGGCTGGCTGTGGCGCTGCAGCGATGCCACCGCCGCCTGGCAGGCAGTGACCGCCTGGCTGCGGCAACCGCCCCGGCCCGCCGATCTGCCGCCCCTTCAGGGCCCCTCGGCCCAGATCGCCGCCGCCGTTCTGGAGCGCCTGCCGTCCCCACCACCAGCCCTGCCTCCGGCGCAGCCGCCCCCAGACCCGACCCCGCCCTGATGCTCCTTGCCACCCCCCGCTTCTGGTACAGGCCCCGGCCCGGCCCCCTGGCCTGGCTGCTGCGCCCCCTGGGCTGGCTCTACGGGCTGGCGGTGGGGATCCACCGGGCCCGCTCCAGGCCCTGGCAGCCGCCGCTGCCGGTGGTGTCGGTGGGCAACCTCACCCTGGGCGGCACCGGCAAGACGCCGCTGGTGATCGCCCTGGCCCGTGAGCTGGCCGGGCGGGGCTGGCGGCCGGCGCTGCTCAGCCGCGGCTACGGCAGTGGCCGGCGCCAGCCGCTGCGGGTGGGGCCCCAGATGGCGGCGGCGCTGGTGGGGGATGAGGCCCTGGAGCTGGTGAGCGGGCTGCCCGGGCTGGCGGTGTGGGTCGGTGCCGACCGGGTGGCCTCCGCCCGCCGGGCCCTGGAGGCCGGCGCCGACCTGCTGCTGCTCGATGACGGCCTGCAGCACTGGCCCCTCAGCCGCGACTGCGACATCACCGTGCTCGATGGGGAGCGGCGGCTGGGCAATGGCCTGCTGTTTCCTGCCGGGCCCCTGCGCGAGCGGCCCACCGCCCTGGCCCGGGCCGACCTGCTGGTGCTCAGCGGTGCCCTGCCCGCTGCCCGCGCCGATCCGGCTGGTCTGTCCTGGCCCGCGAACCGGCCCTGGTTTCCGATCGCCGCGCGCCTGGAGCTGCCCAGCGCCCTGCGGCAGCGCCCCCTGCTGGCCTTCTGCGGCATCGGCCTGCCGGAGAAGTTCTTCGCGGCCCTGCGTGAGGAAGGCTGCCGGCTTATGGGCTGTGAGGCCTTCCCCGACCACCATCCCTATGCTCGGTCCGATGTGGAGCGGTTGTTGACCCTGGCCCGGGCCCAGCACAACGCCACCCTGGTGACCACCGGCAAGGACTGGCAGCGGCTCACGCCCGTGCTCACCCCCCAGGAGCGGGTTGCCGTGGTGCCGTTGGGGCTGCGCCTGGATCCCGAGGCCGTGGCCCGACTCGCCGATGCGGTGCAGGCGGTGCTGGCCCGGCGCGGCTGGGGGCGCCGTGGCTGAGCCGCGCTCGGTGCTGCTGGTGGCCGGCGAGGCCTCTGGGGATCTGCACGGCGGGGCCCTGCTCCAGGCCCTGCGGCGTCGCGCTCCCGATCTGCAGGTGAGCGGGGTGGGCGGGGCGCGGCTGCGGGCCGCCGGCATGGAGATCCTGGCCGATGTGAGCAGCCTCTCGGCCGCCGGTGTGGTGGAGATCCTCGGCAGCCTCCGCCGCCATCACCGGGTGATGCGCCTGCTCAAGCGCTGCATGGATCACCGGCGCCCGGACGCGGTGGTCTTGATCGACTACCCCGGCTTCAATCAGCTGGTGGCCCGAGAGGCCCACCGCCGCGGCATTCCGGTGTTCTTCTACATCGCCCCCCAGGTGTGGGCCTGGGGTCGGGGGCGGGCCCGGCGCATGGCCGCAACCATCGATCGTCTGGCGGTGATCTTCCCCTTCGAGGAGGGCCTGTTCAATGCCCACGCCAGCGACGTCGCTCGCTACGTGGGCCACCCCCTGCTCGATGAGATCGAGGTCACCGCCGGCCGGGAGCAGACCCGCCAGCGCCATGGGCTGGATCCGCAGCGGCCCCTGCTGGCGCTGCTGCCAGGCAGCCGTCGCAGCGAGATCCGGCTGCTGCTGCCTCCCCTGCTGGCCGCCGCCGAGCGGCTGCGCGCTGAGGGCTGGCAGGTGGTGCTGCTGAGGGCCTCCACCATCGATCCCACCCTGCTGGAGCGGGTGGCCGGCGGGCCCCTGCCGATCCCCTGCATCGCCGACGACACCGTGAACCTGCTGCATGCAGCCGATGCCGGGCTGGTGAGTTCGGGAACCGCCACCCTGCAGGCGGCGCTGCTGGGCTGCCCCCACGTGATCGTCTACCGCTTCAACTGGCTCACCTATCTGCTGGCCCGGCTGGTCACCCGCCACCGGGTGCTGGGGTTGCCCAATGTGATCCTGGGCCGGGTGGTCTTTCCGGAGCTGCTGCAGGAGCGCGTCAACTCCGCCGAGCTGGTGGCGGCACTGCAGGAGCTGCTGGCCGATCGTCCCCGGGTGGAGGCGGCCATCGCCGAGCTGCGCGGGCGGATGGGCCCCCCCGGCGCGTCGGGGCGCGCCGCCGATGCCCTGCTGGAGTTGTTGCCATGAGCCGCACCGCCACGGGCTCCACCTATCGCCGCCTGCTGGCCTACGGCCAGCCCTACCTCTGGCCCACCTTCCTGCTGGCCTTCCTGTTCAATCTGGGGTACGGCGCCTCCACCGGGGTGGTGCCCCTGGTGATCCGCTACCTGTTCGACCAGGTGCTGCCCAGCGCGGACCGCAACCGGCTCTATGCCGCGCCGGTGGTGATTCTGGTGGTGATCGGCCTGCGGGCCCTGTGTCAGTGGCAGATATTTATTCAGGTTACAGAAATCCAAACTTTGAAAAGCTTACCGAAATGGTGATTTATTTTTCAGAGAAATTATCGCCTTTCAAAACCAAAATGAACAAATTATTGTTCTATGCCGATTTTTCAATGTTCCAGCAAAGTTGTTTTTCCATTAGCGGAGTG
>JAWOBH010000195.1:0-3580 GCA_046498125.1 Prochlorococcaceae cyanobacterium
GCGAGATCGACTGGCGGCGACACGGCGGGGTCTGGACCGAGTACCCGGCGGACCACCCGGACCGACTGCGCGGCCACGAGCTTCTGAACGTGAACGAATACCCGCCGATCAACCCCTTCCGCCATCCGTCCTTCACCTCGCTCCTGCCGGTCCGCAACGCCGACTTCGTCACGCTGACCGGCGAGCGCGTGCCGTCGTTGTGGATTCATGCGCCAAACGAAGGGCGGCGCGTGACCGTCCGCAGCCTTCCGGATCATCGAGTCGGCCCCCTGCTCCTGGAGGAGTTGAACAACGGCTTCTGGGTATGCAGGGCATCCGCCTGGATCAGCACGCCGCCCAGATCCAGCTCACCAATCAACTGTTTGAGCACGGCCCGCTCGTGGTTCTCTCCTGTGGCGTAGCAGGCCTGGCTGTAGCCGTCAGGCTTCTGCGAAGCAGTACGCCACGCCCAGGGCTGCCGAGTAGAGCGTGACCGGACGCCTGAGCTCAATCCCCAACGCCTCGGTGAGCACGCAGTGGTGCCGGCGGGCATAGGCGAAGCCTTCTCCGTCAGGAGTTGCGTTCCAGATCCCGCAGGCTCTGGCAACCGCTCAGGATCCCCAGGACGGCCACCAGCAACAGGTACCAGGCCGGAAAGCGAACGCCGCGCCGCATGCGGGCATCCGGAATCGACTTGAGGTAGCTGATCAGATCGAGATCGCTTGCGGCGGCGGAGCTTTCGGGCACAGGGAGGAGGCCATTCCGCCGACCTCAACCCATGCTGACAGCCCCGGGCAGGGCGCTTGTGAAACACTTTGAATCAGCCCTGTCCCGGATCAGGCCCTGGATGTCGTGAGCCACTGCGCCACCACCCACTCCAGCGCCACCAGCAGCAGGCGTGGTGGCGCTGGAGTGGGTCGCCGCCGACCGGCATGCTGGACATGGATGTCCATCTGCCATGCCGATTCCCCTGCCCGTGCTGCCTCCGCTGGTGCCGGCCCTGCCAGCGCTGGTGACCCTGCTGGCCCTGTTGCTCTATCTGGCCACCGCCCTGCTGGTGGGTCGGGCCCGCTTTCGCCACGGCGTCATGCCACCCGCCAGCGACGGCCCCGAGCCCTTCCTGCGCGCCGTGCGCGTGCAGCAGAACACCCTCGAGCAGCTGGTGTTCTTCCTGCCCTCGCTGTGGCTGGCGGCCCTGTTCGCCAGTGAGCGCTGGACGAGCCTGCTGGGCTTCATCTGGGTGGGCGCCCGGGTGGCCTACGCCGCCGGCTACCTGCAGGCCCCCGAGAAGCGCGGGCCGGGCTTCGGGATCAGCCTGCTGGCCGGCGTGGCCCTGTGGCTGATGGCCCTGGTGGGTGTGCTCAACGCCCTCACCGCCTGAGGCCCATCGGCGCGGCATCCTGGGGGCGCAGACCGCCCGCCCCCATGCCCCGCCTTCCCCGGTTCACCCTTCTGGCGCTGCTGCTGGCCCTGGTGCTGGGGGTGGTCGGCTGGCGCGCCGCCCTGGCCCAGACCCCAGCGGCGCCCCCCCCGGAGCCCGCCGCAGCTCAAAGCCAGCCCGCGCCCGCGGCCGAACCTGCTGCCGAACCTGCTGCCGAACCCGCGGCTGAACCCGCGGCTGAGGCCGATCCCAAGGCCGTGACCTCGGCGGAGGTGCGCGGGCCGGTGGGGGTGATCACCAACGAGGGCGGCAACATCGGCGTGCTCAGCGGCCCCGACGGCATCCTGCTGGTGGACGCCGGCTTCGCCCGCCAGGCCGAGCCCATCCGCGCCGCCATCGCGGCCCTGGCCGCACCGCCGCAGCCCGCACCGCCGGCGCCCGCAGCCAAACCCGCGGCGCCCCGCCTGCTGGTGAGCACCCACTTCCACGCCGACCACACCGACGGCAACGCCGGTTTCGTGGCCACCGGCGCCCTGATTGTGGCCCACGAGAACACCCACCGCCGCCTGGCCGAGGGCTCCATGCTCGAGGCCTTCCAGCTGGTGACCCCGCCGGCGGATCCGGCCCACCTGCCGCCGATCACCTTCGAGCGCGACCTGCGCCTGCGCCTCAACGGCGAAACCATCGACCTGCTGCACCTGCCCGCCGCCCACACCGACGGTGACGTGATCGTGCGCTTCCGCAACGCCGATGTGATCCACGCCGCCGACGTGTGGTTCAACGGCATGTATCCCTTCATCGACACCCGCCACGGCGCCACCCTGGCCGGCGCCATCGCCGGCGTGGACCGGGTGCTGCTGCTGGCCGGCGACGACACCCGCATCATTCCCGGCCACGGCCCGGTGGGCAGCCGCGCCGAGCTCGCCACCTACCGCGCCATGCTCGCCACCGTGCAGGGCCGGCTCAGCGCCCTCAAGGCCCAGGGCTTCACCCTGCCCCAGGTGCTCGAAGCCCGTCCCCTGGCCGATCTCGAGGCCACCTGGGGCCAGGGCCTGTTCACCGGCGACCGCTGGCTGGAGCTGCTCTGGAACGGGGTGTGAGCAGGGGCGGAGCCTCTAGAATGCTTGCTCTGGGCTTGCTCCATGCCAGCGGTGGTCGAACGGCTGGAGCGGCTGGCGGCCCAGGCCGGCCTCTCCCTCTCTGTCTTCGCGGTGCGGGAGCTGGCGGAGACATCCCGCAGAGCCGAGAACGCCGCCCTGTTCGATGGGCTCCCCCACACCGCCGTTTCCACCGATGAGATCGTGGAGTCCCTCGCCGCGGAGCGGGCTCACCGTTGATCGTGGTGGACGCCTCGGCGGTGGTGGCCGCCTTGCTGCACGCCGGCCCGGCCCGCAGCCTGCTGCGTGAGGAGACGCTGGTTGCCCCGCACCTTCTCGATGTGGAAGTGGTCTCGGTGCTCCGGCGCCTCGACCTGCGCAAGGCCCTGCCTGACGACCTCCTGTCGGATCCCCTCGCGGTGTTTCGACGCCTCGGCATCCGCCGCTTCCCCCATGCCCCGCTGCTGGGGAGGGTGTGGCAACTGCGCGCCAACCTCAGTGCCTACGACGCCACCTACGTGGCCCTGGCCGAAGCGCTGGGCTGTGCCCTGCTCACCGCCGATCGCAGGCTGGCCGCCGCTCCGGGACCCCGCTGCCCGATCCAGCGCCTCCCCGGCTGAGGCCCGGAGCCTGCCTGTCACCGTTGCCCCGCCCAGGCCCCCTTGCCAGGATCGGCCCGCCCCCTGCCTCCCTGCGGCCTGATGTCCGTCTCACCGCCGCCGGGTCCACCGCCGCCGGGTCCACCACCGCCGAGTCCACCACTGCCGGCTGCAGCGCCCGTGCGCTCCTGGTGGCGCCGCCCCCCCGCCACCCTCTCGGCGCGCATGGCCCGCTGGGGGATGGCGATCGTGCTGGCCTATGCCCTGGTGGCGCTGCTGACGCCGCTGCTGGTGCAGATCGGCTGGCTGCCCGATCCCAACGCCGGTCTCGACAACCCCATCTACGCCGCCCCCTCGCCGGCCCACTGGTGCGGCACCGACCGGCTCGGCCGTGACGTGTGCGTGCGCACCCTCTCGGCCAGCGGCGTGGCCCTGCAGGTGGTGCTGCTGGCCCTGGTGACGGCCCTGGTGATCGGCGTGCCCCTGGGGATGGTGAGCGGCTACCTGGGCGGCTGGGTGGACCG
>JAWOBH010000004.1:0-10268 GCA_046498125.1 Prochlorococcaceae cyanobacterium
CACCGGCCAGGGCCAGGGTAAACAGGGACGGCACCGGCGGCACCAGGCTGTGGCCCAGGGCTGCGGCCAGGCGGCGACCGCTGGGATGGCTGCCGGTGGCCAGCACCAGCTGGCCGGCCATGGGCGGGCCGGTGTGCCCGCTCAGCCGCTGACCCCGCAGCTGGAGGGAAAAGCCCTGCGCAGCGGGTGCCGCTGCCTGCAGGGCCCGGCCGGTATGCAGGGTCACCCCGGCCCTGGCGGCGGCGCGCCGCAGGGTGTCCACCACCGAGCTGGAGCGGTTGGAGCGGGGAAACAGGCGGCCGTCGGGCTCCTCCACCAGCTCCAGACCGTGGTCATGAAACCAGGCCAGAGCATCCCCCGCCGCGAACCGGGAGAAGGGGCCGCGCAGGGCCCGGCGGCCCCTGGGGTAGTGGGCCACCAGCTCACCGGGATCCCAGCAGGCGTGGGTGACGTTGCAGCGGCCACCGCCACTGATGCGCACCTTGGCCAGGGGCTCGGGAGTGGCCTCCAGCAGCTGCACGCCCCGCACACCGGCCTCGGCGGCGACGATCGCTGCCATGAACCCGGCTGGGCCGCCACCGGCCACCACCACCGGCAGCCGCTCAGGATCGATCACTGGGCAGCATGGGGGGATGGAGCAGCACGGGGATCGAAGCCAGGACCAAGGCCAGGGGGGAACCAGCCACCGCTTCAGTGTGGCGCCGATGATGGACTGCACGGATCGGCACTTCCGCGTGCTGATGCGTCAGATCACGCGCCACAGCCTGCTGTACACCGAAATGGTGGTGGCCCGGGCGCTGCACCATGCCCGCCGCGAGCCTGGGTCGGAGCGGCCGGGCGGCCGGTTGGAGCGGCTGATCGGCTTCGATCCCTGCGAAAAGCCCCTGGCGCTGCAGGTGGGCGGCGATCAGCCGGATCTGCTGGCCGATGCCGCCCGGCTGGCGGCTGACTGGGGCTACGACGAGATCAACCTCAATGTGGGCTGCCCGAGCGAGAAGGTCCAGCAGGGCCGCTTCGGGGCCTGCCTGATGGCCGCCCCGGAGCAGGTGGCACGCTGCGTGGAGGCGATGGCGACCGCCAGTCCGATGCCGGTGACGGTGAAGCACCGCATCGGCATCGACGAGCGCGACTCCTATCCGGAACTGCTGGCCTTCGTGGACACCGTGGCGGCCGCCGGAACTCAGCGCTTCAGCGTTCACGCGCGCAAGGCCTGGCTGCAGGGCCTCGACCCGAAACAGAACCGCACCATCCCGCCGCTTCGCCACGACTGGGTGCACCGGCTCAAGGCCGAGCGGCCGCAATTGATCATTGACATCAACGGCGGCCTGCAGACCCTGGACGACTGCCTGGAGCAGCTGCGCCACGTCGATGGGGCGATGGTGGGGCGTGCCGCCTACGACCATCCCCTGCGCTGGATCGCCGTGGACGCGGTGATTCACGCTGCCGTCAGCCCGCACGGCGGCAGAACCCAGCTGGCGTGCGCGGCGGCGGTGCTGCACGGACTGGTGCCCTACGCCGAGCGCTGGTGCGGCCGGGGCGAACGGCTCTGGCCCCTGGCCCGCCACCTGGTGAAGCTGGTGGAGGGGGTGCCGGGGGCCCGGGGCTGGCGGCACCAGCTCAGCCTGGCCGCCGGGGAGCGGCAGGCCGGTGCCGAGGTGCTGGAGCGGGCCGCCCGGCAGCTGGAGGAGGCTCAGTCTTCGGCGCCGGGGTAACCACCGTCGCCGTCCTGGAAGCCCCCGTCAAAGCCACCACCACCCCCGGCACTGCCGCTGCGGCGGCGACGGGTGCGACCGGCCTCGAAGCCGCCGTCTGCGGAACCTCCGCCATAGCTGCGGTCCTCCCAGCCGCGGGCCCCGGAACCCCGGGAGGCTTCAGCAGCTCCTGGGGCGGCACCGCCGCCGCCCCCATAGCCGCCACCGCCGTGACCACTGCCATAACCGCCGCCGCCATAGCCACCCCCGCCGCCCGAGCGGCGGGGGGCACTGCCGCGGGGTTCGGCCTTGTTGATGCGGAGCGGACGGCCCATCAGTTCAGCGCCCTGCAGGGCCTCGATGGCCCGGCTTTCCATCTCGGGATCGGCCATCTCCACGAAGGCGAAGCCGCGCTTGCGGCCGGTGTCGCGCTCAAGGGGAAGGGAGCAGTTGACCACCTCCCCATGGGGAGAAAACAGCTCCACCACATCCTCCTGCTCAGCACGGAAGGGCAGATTGCCGACGAAAATACTCACGTCTCGGGGGTCAGGCGGGGGAAAAGAACCCAGCCCTGGAACTGCAGCAGCCTAGGACCGGCTCAAGCCGGATTCTGTAGCGCCGGCCCCAGCCGTTGCCGGGCCGCCAGCAGCTGGGCATGCACCCGTTCGAAGCCGGTGCCTCCCTCGCTGCGGCGAGCGGCCACCACCTGGCGTGGCGCGATGGCCGCCGCGATGTCGGCCTCAAAGGCGGGATGCAGCTGCTGCCAGCGCTCCAGGGGCAGATCGCGAAGCAGCACATCTTCGGCCAGGCAGGTCTTCACCAGGCCCCCCACGAGCTGGTAGGCCTCACGGAAGGGAACCCCTCTGGCCACCAGGTAATCGGCCACATCGGTGGCGTTGGAGTAGTCGGAGGCCACGGCCGCCTCCAGGCGCCGGGGCCGGAACTCCAGGCCCTCCTCGAACAGGATCGCCATCGCCTCCAGGCAGTCCCGCAGGGTGCGCACGCCGTCGAACAGGGCCTCCTTGTCTTCCTGAAAGTCCTTGTTGTAGGCCAGCGGCAGACCCTTGATCATGGTGAGCAGGCCCATCAGATGGCCGAACACCCGGCCGCTCTTGCCCCGCACCAGTTCGGGCACGTCGGGGTTCTTCTTCTGGGGCATCAGGCTGCTGCCGGTGGCGCAGCGATCACTGAGGGAGATGAAGCCGAACTCTTCGGTCGCCCACAGAATCACCTCCTCACTGAGGCGGCTGAGGTGGGCCAGCACCAGGCTGGCGGCAGCCATGAACTCCACGGCGAAGTCGCGGTCGCTCACGGCGTCGAGGCTGTTGGCGTAGATCGACTCGAAGCCCAGCTCCGCCGCCGTGGCCCGGCGGTCGATCGGCACCGGCGTGCCGGCCAGGGCCGCTGCCCCCAGGGGACAGATGTTCACCCGCTTGCGCACATCGGCCAGGCGCTGGCGGTCGCGCTCGGCCATCTCGATGTAGGCCAGCAGGTGGTGGGCCAAGCAGAGGGGCTGGGCCCGCTGCAGGTGGGTGTAGCCGGGAATCAGGGTGTCGGCATGGCGCTCGGCCTGATCCAGTAGGGCCCGCTGCAGGCGCAGCAGATCGGCGTCGATGGCATCGATCTGGCGCCGCAGCCAGAGGCGCAGGTCGGTGCCCACCTGATCGTTGCGGGAGCGGCCGGTGTGCAGCTTCTTGCCCAGGGGGCCGAGCAGCTCGATCAGCCGCCGCTCCACGGCGAAGTGCACGTCCTCGGCCTCGATGCCGGGGTTGAAGCGGCCCTCGGCCGCCTCGGCGCGCACCTGCTCCAGGCCCTCGATCAGGCGGGCGGCCTCCTGCTCGCTGATCACCCCGGTGCGGCCCAGCATGCGGGCATGGGCCACCGAGCCGTCCAGGTCCTCCTGGAGCAGGGCAATATCGAAGCCGATCGAGGCATTGAAGCGCTCGATGGCGGGATGCAGCCCCTGGTCGAAGCGCCGGCTCCAGGTGGACGCGGAGGAGTCAACGGCCATGGAGGGGCGCGCGGCGGCTGGGCGGGCTGGAAGCTCAGCTTGCCACTCAGCTTCCGGGGCGGCCCGAGGACAGAGAGGGAAGCATCACCTCGTCGCGCACCTTGAACACCACCATCGAGGCATCGTCCTGGGGCGGCCGGTCGGCTCCCACGAACCGGTCCAGGCGGGCGAACAGCTGATCGAGGATGCCCTGGGCCTCCAGCCCCGCGCGACTGGCCACCAGCAGGCTGCGCTGCAGGCGCTCCTCCTCGTAGCGCTCGCCGCTGAGGCTGCTGGCCTCGGTGACGCCATCGGTGTAGAAGAGCACCACATCGCCGGGCTCGAGCACGATCGACTCGAGGCCGTAGCCGGCCTCGCTCTGCAGACCGATCAGCAGGCCGGGAGCATCGAGGCGCTCGACGCGGTTGAGGCGACGCCGCCAGAGCAGCGGCGGGTTGTGGGCGGCGTTGCTGTAGCGCAGCAGGCGCGTCAGAGGGTCGAAGTCGGCGTAGAAAAGGGTCACGAACCGGTGGGACTGGGAGAGGTCCTCCTGGGCGAGCTGGTTGAGGTCGTGCAGGATGCGGTCGGGGGCATGGCCGCCGAGGGCGCCGGCCCGCAGCATGCCCCGCAGCAGGGTCATCAGCAGGCCCGCCGGCACCCCCTTGCCCATCACATCACCCACCACCACCGCCCAGCGGCCGCGTTCACGGCGGCGGCCCTGCAGGCGCGGACGGGTGGGGATGAAGTCGACGTAGTCACCTCCCACCTCGAAGGCGGGGCGGCAGCGGGCCGCCAGATCCACCCCCTCGATCACCGGGCAGTGGTCGGGCACCAGCTGGGCCTGGATCTCGGCGCCGACGCTGAGCTGGCGGTCCACCCGCTCGTGGCGACGCATGTCCTGCTGCAGCACCTCGTTCTCCAGGGCCACGGCGGTGAGATCGGCCACCAGCTGCACGTGGCGCCGGTGCACCTCACTCCAGCAGAACCCCTCTCGGCGGCTGAACACATACAGCCGCCCGCGCTGGCGGCCGCGGGCCACCAGGGACGTGGCGAACAGCTCGGAGCGGCCCAGCAGGCTGCCCACCCGCTGATCCAGCCGGGCGGCCTGCTCCAGGTCGGCCGCCCCGCCGTCGTGGGCACCGACCTGCAGGTCGGCCTCGGGCAGGGCCGCCAGGCGGCGCACCAGGTCGGCGCTGTGCTGCAGGGGCGCGGCGTGCACCTGCTCCCGCCACAGGCGGCCGTCCTCGCGGAAGGACAGCAGCAAGGCCCCATCGGCCTCCACCAGGCGGGCTGCCACCAGCGGCACCAGTTCCAGCAGCCGGCTGATGTTGGTGAAGCTGCGCAGGACGAAGCCCAGGGAGGCCAGCAACTCCTGGTTGCGGCGCTGCTCACGGTTGAGGCTGTCGAGCAGCTGCCGCAGCGAGGCTCCGGGCGAGAGCGGCGGCTGGGGCAGAGCGGGCGGCGTCTGGCTCACCGAGCTGCCGCAATGGAGCCGCAAGATAGCCGCACTGGTCAGAAAGCGCCCTCAGCCGGCGAGCAGGGCCTCCACGAATTCGAAGCTGTTGAAGGGCCGCAGGTCGCGGATTCCCTCCCCGGCACCGATGAAGCGGATCGGCAGACCGGCCTCCGAGGCCACCGCCAGGGCCACGCCGCCGCGGGCACTGCCATCGAGCTTGGTGATCACCACCCCGGTGAGACCCGCGGCACTGGCGAAGGCCATGGCCTGGCGGAGGCCGTTCTGGCCCTGGCTGGCATCGAGCACCAGCAGGGATTCCACAGCGGCTTCGGGGGCCAGCCTGTCGATGATGCGCCGCACCTTGGTGAGCTCCTCCATCAGGTTGTGCTTGGTCTGCAGCCGCCCGGCGGTGTCCACCAGCACCAGCTCGGTGCCCTTGGCCTCGGCGGCGCCGATGGCGTCGTAGACGACAGCGGCGGGATCGGCGTTGGCGCTGGGGTTGGCGATCACCGGCACCTGGCTGCGATCACCCCAGGCCTGCACCTGCTGCACGGCGGCGGCCCGGAAGGTGTCGGCCGCGGCGATCAGGCAGCTGTAACCGCTGCGCACGGCCAGGTTGGCGAGCTTGCCCAGGGTGGTGGTCTTGCCCACCCCGTTCACGCCCACCATCAGCCACACGTTCAGGCGGCCCTTCTGGGGCGCCAGCAGGGGTGCGGCGCTGGCCTCGATCGGGCCATCGAGGATGGCGCGCAGCTGCTCCTTGAGAAAGCGCAGCCCCTCGGCGGAGTCCACCACCTCCTCGTTGAGGCGCTGGCGCAGAGCCTCCAGCACCCGGTCGGTGGCGCTCACGCCCACGTCGGCGCGCAGCAGGGCGGTCTCGAGGTCGTCGAGCAGCTCGGGGCTGAGGGGGTCGTCGCCGAGACTGTCGAGCAGCTGGGTGACGAAGCCGCGGCGCGTTTTCTCCAGACCCTGGCGCAGCCGCCCCAGCCAGTCGATCTCCTCCAGGGACACCTGATCGACCCGCCGGCCCTGGGCCGCCAGCACCTCCGCCGACCAGGTGAAGGTGTCATCGAAGGCCCCCAGGCTGGGCTCGGAGCTGTCGGCGCCAGTGGCGGCGGGCTCTGCCGCAGCAACCGGCTCAGCAGACCGGGCGGGCGCGGGAGCGGCGGTGAGGGCCTGCTGACGCTCGGCGCGGCGGGCGGCGGCCTGCTCCAGCAGCGACGGGCCGGCGGCGGCAGGCTCAGGAGCAGGCGGCTCGGGAACGGCGGGGAGCTCTGGCGGGGCGGCCGGCTCAGGGGAGGGCTGGATGTCCTGGAGGCGGGCGGCCTCCTGCTCGGCCTTGAGGCGTGCATAGGCCTGGCGGGCCCATTCCAGAGCGTCCTGGGAGGCGACGTTCTGGGTTGGGGCGCCGGACTCGGGAGCAGGTGCAGCTGGTGCGGCAGGCGGCTCGGCGGATGCAACTTCCTCCTCGGCCGGCTCCGGTTCGGGCGCGGGCACCGGCTCAGGCACGGCCGGCTCAGGGACCGCCGAGTCGGGGGCAGCCGGCCCGGCCTTGCGTCTGAACCAGTCGAACACCATCAGAGTCCACTCCCTTCCGCCGTGGTGTAGCGGCGCAACACCCCATTGATCATGCGCCGGCCCTGCTCATCGCTGTAGCGGTTGGCCAGTTCCACGGCCTCGTTGCAGGCCACGGCGGCGGGGGTGGCGAACGCCGCCAGGTCCACCACCGCCAGGCGCAGGATGTCGCGGTCGATGCGCGGCAGCCGGCCCAGGCGCCAGCCCTCCATCACCGCATCGAGGCGGCGGTCGATGTCCTCCCGGTCGCGCAGGACCGCCCGGGTGCGTTCGATGGCGCCCCGGCGCACCTCCTCCTGGTCGGCCAGCAGCAGCAGGCGGGGCAGCTCCAGGCTGGCGGAGAGGCGATTGAGGGCCTGTTCAGCGGCCGCCAGACCCTGCTGGAGGTGCTGCCGCACCCGCGGCAGCTGCTGGACACCCTGCTCCTGCAGTTCACTGTCCAGGAGCTCCTGCTGAGCGGTCTGCAGATCGGCGGCCGAGCGATCCAGCGACTCGCGCACGTGCTGGCTGAGACTGGCCAGGGCCTGGTGCAGCAGGGCATCGAGGGCCGTCTCAGTGCCGCTGCCCTGGCGTGCAGCGCCGGTGTGGCCGCGGTCGTTGGTCTGGCCGAGCATCAGCAGGGCCAGTTCTCGGGAAAGACTGCGGCTGGACATCAGGACATCTGGGGGGCCCGCAGCTGGGCCAGCAGGCTGGAGAAGCTGCGGCTGGAGCGATCCTCGCGTTCGTCGGAAGTGACGATGCCGGCGGAGATGATCGTGCGGAAAGCATCCTCCACCGACAGATCCAGATCCTTCACCAGCCGCTCCGGAAGCACGGTGTACCAGCCGGTGGTGGGGTTGGGAGCCGTGGGAATGAACACGCTCAGCATCGGCTCGTCAAAGCCGCTCTGAAGGGCAGAGCCCACGGCACCGGTGACGAAGCCCACGGCATAGAGACCCTCGCGGGGGTATTCCACCAGCACAACACGCCGAAATCGGCTGGATTTGCCCTGCAGGAAGGTTTCCAGCAGCTGCTTGAGGGTCTTGTACACCGACCCGGCCAGGGGGATGCGCAGCAGCGTGCCCTCACCGAATTCCAGCAACCAGCGGCCCACGATGTTGCGGGCCATCAGACCGATCAGCAGGATTCCAAGCAGTGGAACCAGCAGACCAACCCCCAGATTGATCAGCTCCTGCAGGAACGGATTGAGGGTATTGAAGGGGTTGAACTGCTTGGGAATTGTGGTGAGAAACGCCAGCACGAAACGGCTGACCGTGGTAGCCAGCCAGATGGTGGTGGCCAGCGGGATCACCACCAGCAGGCCGGCGATCAGGTCGTTCTTGAGATCCTGCTGAAGACGGTTTCCCAGTGGCAGGTCTGGTCTGGGATTGGACTGGACCAAGGCAAACCCCGCGTTCTGGCCATCAGATCAGGCGATCAACCTAGCCAGCCGCCGCCCGCTCCGACCGTCAGACCAGCGCCACCAGCGCCACCAGCACGAAGGCGATCGCCAGGACCACGGCCCGGCCGGTGACCCCGAAGCGACGCTGCTGCACCGCCAGGTTGCGGCCAAAGCGGGCCTGGGCCACCTGCTGCTCGGCCTGCTCCAGCTGGGGCTTGATCTGGGTGTCGATGAACTCCCGGGCCCGCTGTTTCTTCTCTTCATCGCTGGCCTCGGGGGGGATGCGACCCTCCTGTTCGGCTTCGGCGATCAGCTGATCCACGAAGCCAGGATCCTCCACCTGCTGCTTCTGCATCTCCAGCTGCATGGCCTGCTGGGCGATGGCGGCGTCCTGCTGCCGGGCTTCCTCGGCCAGAGCCGACCCACTGGCCAGCGAGAGGGGCACGGCCACCACCATGGCGATCGCCAGCACGATGGCGACCACCCCCGCCAGCCAGCGCAGGGGGGAGCGGCCGGCCGCTCCTCCCAGCCGGTGACCGATCAGCATCAGCAGCAGACCCACCAGCGCCATCGGGGCCTCGCCCACCAGGCGGTCGAGGAACACCTGCCGGAAGGGCTCCAGGTCCCAGTTCCAGTTCACCAGCAGGGCGGTGAGCTGGAGCCCCATCAGCACCACCAGGGTGAGCCCCATCCAGCGCAGCACCAGGGCGAGGCGGCTGGAGGACGCAGGAGTCGAAGTCAAGCGCTAAAGAGAGTAGAAGTGTCGCAACTGTACGGGTGACTGCCGGCGCGGCCAGCACACTGGCGACGGGGCTCCGGGACGAAGCACAGCGTCTGGGCTTCGATCCGGTGGGCATCGCCGCCGTTCCGGGCAGCGAACGCCTGGCCCTGCGCAGCGCTGCCCTGGAGCGCTGGTTGGAGCGGGGCCACCAGGCCGACATGGACTGGATGGCCGACCCGCGGCGGCGGGCGGTGGAGCATCTGCTGCCGGGGGTGCGCAGTCTGCTGGCGGTGGGACTCAACTACCACGTGGCCGAGAATCCCAGGCGCGGATCGCTGAAGGTGGCGCGCTACGGCTGGGGCCGCGACTACCACCGGCTCATCGACGGACGCCTGCGGCAGCTGGGGCGCTGGCTGGAGGACCAGGTGGGTGGGGTGCGCTGGCGCGCCTGCGTGGACAGCGCCCCGCTGATGGACAAGGCCTGGGCCGAGGAGGCAGGCCTGGGCTGGATCGGCAAGCACGGCAACCTGATTCACCGCCGGCGAGGCTCCTGGCTCCTGCTCGGACACCTGCTCACCACCCTGGAGCTGCCGGCCGATGTCCCGGGCAAGCCTCTCTGCGGCAGCTGCAGCCTCTGCATCCCGGCGTGCCCCACCGGCGCCATCAGCGAACCCTTCGTGGTGGACAGCCGCCGCTGCATCGCCTTCCACACGATCGAAAACCGCGACGCTGTCCTGCCGGCAGCGATCAGCGAGCGTCTCCAGGGCTGGGTGGCCGGCTGCGACCTCTGCCAGGAGGCCTGCCCCTGGAACCGGCAGCCCCTGCAGGCCAGCACCGAAGTGGATCTGCAGCCGCGCCCCTGGTGGCTGGATCTGCGGGCGGAGGAGGCCCTGGCCTGGAGCGATGGGGAGTGGGACGAGCGCTTGCGGGCCTCGGCCCTGCGGCGCATCAAACCCTGGATGTGGCGGCGCAACATCCGCGCGGCCCTGGAGGGTGGCGCCAGGGGAGATGCCTAGGGTGGTCTGAATTGCCCCCCTGTTCAATGCCGTCGCGCTCGCTGCCGTCGCGCTGGCGGCGCACCAGTGTGCGAACCCTGGTACGCATCGTTCCAATCTTGGCGCTCGGGATCGGCCTCGGCGGCGCGCCGGCGGCGAAGGCCCTCGTGCCCTATGTCTACCTGCCCCAGCGCCCGGTGCTGGAGGCCACGGGGCTGGGCATCGCCCAGGCCGCGGCCCGGCTTCTGCAGCTTGGCCAGGCGGAGGACGCGGCGCGGCTGGCGGCGCTGACAGTGCAGCTACTGCCTGCCGATCCCCGCGGCTGGGTGCTGCTGGCGGAGTCCCAGTTGCGCAGCAACCAGACCGAAGCCGCCGGGGTGTCCCTGTCCCGGGCCCGGGACCTCGATCCAGACAACGCCGGCATCTGGTTCGCCCAGGGCTCCCTGGCCCTGCGCGACG
>JAWOBH010000024.1:0-3960 GCA_046498125.1 Prochlorococcaceae cyanobacterium
TCATACCGTAATTTGATAGTTATTTTCTTTTCTGATGCAAGTATATTGTTGAGTTGAACATTGCGCTCAGCCAGCTCAATCAGATCGGCTTCCTCTGGTTCTTCGAAACCGAGGCCTTCGCCATCGCCGACACCATCCGCTATGTGAAGCCGCCGGTGCACACGATCTGCATCGGCCAGGCCATGGGCACCGCCGCCATGATCCTCAGCGCCGGCACCAAGGGCCATCGGGCCGCCCTGCCCCACGCCATGATCGTGCTGCACCAGCCCCGCAGCGGCGCCCGCGGCCAGGCCACCGACATCCAGATCCGGGCCAAGGAGGTGCTGCACAACAAGCACACCCTGCTGGAGATGCTGTCCGCGAACACCGGCAAGAGCGTGGAGCAGCTGAGCAAGGACTCCGACCGCATGACCTACCTCACCGCCGAGCAGGCCAAGGATTACGGCCTCATCGACCGGGTGCTGAGCAGCCAGAAGGAGTTGCCCACGCCCGTTCCCAGCGCCGCCGGCATCGGCTGACAGCAGCCGCCCCACCATCCCCCCGCGGCGTCAGGACTCCCGCTCCGGCGTGAGGCCTCAGGGTTCGTTCCCCTCTCTCCCACCCCCATCCCTCCAGCCATGCCCATCGGCACCCCCAGCGTTCCCTACCGCCTGCCCGGCAGCCAGTACGAGCGCTGGGTGGACATCTACACCCGCCTCGGGGTGGAACGGATCCTGTTTCTGGGCTCCGAGGTGAATGACAGCGTCGCCAACGCCCTGGTGGCCCAGATGCTGTATCTCGACTCCGACGACAACTCCAAGCCGATCTACCTTTACATCAACTCCCCGGGGGGATCGGTGACCGCCGGCCTGGCGATCTACGACACGATCCAGTACGTGAAGAGTGACGTGGTGACGATCTGCGTGGGTCTGGCGGCCAGCATGGGCGCCTTCCTGCTCGGGGCCGGCACCAAGGGCAAACGTCTGGCCCTGCCCCACAGCCGGATCATGATCCACCAGCCCCTGGGGGGCACCAGTCAGCGCCAGGCCAGCGACATCGAGATCGAGGCCAAGGAGATCCTGCGCATCAAGGACATGCTCAACCACAGCATGGCCGAGATGACTGGTCAGACGTTCGAGAAGATCGAGAAGGACACCGACCGCGACTACTTCCTCAGTGCCGCCGAGGCCAAGGACTACGGCCTCATCGACCGGGTGATCGCCCACCCCAGCGAGGCCTGAGCCGGGGGGCGGCCCCAAGGCAGGCAAACCGGGCAGGCCAGGCGCTTGCGTAAGCTCGCCCCTTGCCCTGCCCTGAAGCCACGCAGCCCGGATGGCCCAGCTCTTCTACGACTCCGACGCCGATCTCTCGCTGCTGAGCGGCAAGACGGTGGCCATCATCGGCTACGGCTCCCAGGGCCATGCCCATGCCCTCAACCTCAAGGACAGCGGCATCGACGTGGTGGTGGGCCTCTACACGGGCAGCCGTTCGGCCGACAAGGCCAGGGCCGATGGCCTCGAGGTGCTGAGCGTGGCCGACGCCTGCGCCAAGGCCGACTGGATCATGGTGCTGCTGCCCGATGAGGCCCAGAAGGCCGTGTATGAGGCGGAGATCGCTCCGCATCTGAGCGCCGGCAAGGTGCTGAGCTTCGCCCACGGCTTCAACATCCGCTTCGGGCTGATCCAGCCCCCCGCCGATGTGGACGTGGTGATGATCGCCCCCAAGGGCCCCGGCCACACCGTGCGCTGGGAGTACCAGAACGGCCAGGGCGTGCCCTGCCTGTTCGCCGTGCAGCAGGACGCCAGCGGCAAGGCCCGGGATCTGGCCATGGCCTACGCCAAGGCCATCGGCGGCACCCGCGCCGGCATCCTCGAAACCAACTTCAAGGAGGAGACCGAAACCGACCTGTTCGGCGAGCAGGCGGTGCTCTGCGGCGGCCTCAGCGAACTGGTGAAGGCCGGCTTCGAAACCCTGGTGGAGGCTGGCTACCAGCCCGAGCTGGCCTACTTCGAGTGCCTGCACGAGGTGAAGCTGATCGTGGATCTGATGGTGAAGGGCGGCCTCACCGCCATGCGCGACTCGATCTCCAACACCGCCGAGTACGGCGACTACGTGAGCGGTCCGCGGCTGATCACCGCCGACACCAAGGCTGAGATGAGGCGCATCCTGGCCGACATTCAGGACGGCACCTTCGCCCGCAACTTCGTGGCCGAGTGCGAGGCCGGCAAGCCGGAGATGGCCCGGATCCGCGAGCGTGACAGCCAGCACCCGATCGAGCAGGTGGGCAAGGGGCTGCGCTCGATGTTCAGCTGGCTGAAGGCCGCCTGATCCAGCCCCTGCTGCTGGTGGCCCTGGCCTGCGGGCTCGACCGCCTGGTGGGGGACCCCAGCTGGTGCCCCCACCCGGTGGTGGCGATGGGCTGGCTGATCACCCGGCTGCGGGGGCTGGCCGAGGCCTGGGCCGGCGAGCGCCCCTGGGCCCTGCGGCTGGCCGGTGGCGGCATCACCCTGGTCCTGGTGGCCGGCTCCGGCCTGGCGGGCTGGGGCCTGGAGCGACTGGCCCTGGAAGGCTGGCCGGGCCAGCTGCTGTTGGTGGTGGCCCTGGCCAGCGCCCTGGCCGGCCGCAGCCTGGAGCAGGCCGTTCTGGCGGTGTTGGCGGCCCTCGAACCCGGGGCGGATCTGGCTGAGGCACGGCGGCGGCTGGCCTGGATCGTGGGGCGCGACACCGCCCAGCTCGATGAGCGGGGGATCCTGCGAGCGCTGGCCGAAACCGCCAGCGAGAACGGCGTGGACGGCCTGTTCGCGCCGCTGTTCTGGATGCTGGTGGGGGCCGGGATCTGGAGCGCCGGCGGCTGGAGCCTGCCAGGGCCGCTGGCCCTGGCCTGGGGCTTCAAGGCCGCCAGCACCCTTGATTCGATGCTGGGCTACCGGCGCGGGCGGCTCACCTGGCTGGGCAGCGCCGGCGCCCGGCTCGACGACCTGCTGGTGTGGCTGCCCTGCCGCCTCACCGCCCTCAGCCTGCCCGCCGCCGCCGGGCGCCCCTGGCGGGGGCCGGCGCTGCTGCGGGCCGCCTGCCGCGCCGGGCGCCCTGACCCGTCGCCCAATGCCGGGGTGTCCCAGGCGGCCTATGCCCAGCTGGTGGGGGTGCAGCTGGGGGGCCTGAACCACTACGGCGGCCAGCCCCGCCCCAAACCCCTGCTGGCCGCAGGCGGGCCGCCCCCCGACCGGGCTGCGGTGGAGCGGATGCTCGCCCTCAGCCGCCGCCTGGAACTGCTCTGGCTGCTGGCCGCCGGGCTGCTGCTGGGCGCTGGCGCGTTCATCACGAAAGCTCTCAGCTGATTGCCGGCCGCCGCCGCGCTGCCGAAGCTGCTTGCGGGTCCGGGGAACCATGCCGATTCGCGAACTTCTGGAGGAAGCCCTGAGCGAGCCGGAGATCGGAACCACACAGCAGTTCCGCTGGCACGCCACGCCGGTGGGCATCGCCGCCCTCTGGAGCGCCGGTGTGCCCCCCACCTCGCCCCCCTATGAGGATGCCCTCAAGGAGGGGCTGCTGGTGGGGCTCGACCTCAGCCGCGAGGAGCGGGAATTTCATCAGCTCAGCTCCGGGCTGGTGCTGCTGTTCCACTCCTGAGTGGCCGGCAGGGCGCCGTGCACCAGCCGCCACTCGTGCAGGGTCCAGCGCACACAGCCGCCCACGATCAGGGGATCGCTGCGCACCAGCTGCTCGGCCTGGGTCCAGTCGTCGGCCCAGAACAGCAGCATGCCGCCGGCGCCATCACCGCTGCGGCCCTGGCGGTCGGCCCAGTAGCCGCTGCGGGGGCGGTGGCCCTCCCGTTCCAGCTGGCCCAGCCAGGCCAGGTGGGCCGGCACCACGGCATCGAAGCGGGCCTTCTCCACAATGCCCTCCTCGATCTTCACGAACCAGGCCATCGTCAGGCGCCACCGGTGTGCGCTCAGTCTGGATGTCCATCCGCCTGCAAAA
>JAWOBH010000228.1:0-2623 GCA_046498125.1 Prochlorococcaceae cyanobacterium
GCCTCACCACCCTCACCACCGCGGCGATCATCAACGCCGCTGTGGACGATGCGGTGTCGAACCAGACCACCTACGTGGTGGTGCCCCAACACCGACTATCGCCTGCTCTACGGCACGGTGGAGCCGGTCAACGATCAGTCGGTGCGGTTTGCGGTGGATACCGGCGGTGGCGAAACCTATTTCGATGCCGACTGCAACCGCGGCACGTTGAATGGGCGCAATCCCACCAGTGCCAGTGAGGCCGAACTGCTGAACGCGGCCTGTCAGGTGGCGTTCGGGTCGGTATAGAGCAGGGCGCTGCAAGGCCGGGCCCGCTCAGCTGCCGGAGAGGGCCTCCACCACCAGCACCAGCAGCGCCAGCACGCCGATCGCCGTGACCACCACCGCCGTGGCCGCGGCGATCGAGGGGCGATGGCTGTAGAGAAAGTCGCTGCGCTGCAACTGGCGCAGATCCAGCTGGTGCTGGCGGGTGGCCAGGGAGAGGGCCAGCACGCCCGTGACCACGAATCCCGCCGACACCAGACGCACCCCCAGCCCATCGGCGCCGCCCGCGGCGCGGTTCTGGAGGGCCATCACGATCTGATCGAGGCCGAAGCCGAAGCTGATCAGCGACAGACAGGTGCGGATCCAGGCCATCAACGTGCGATCGGCAGCGGCCCGGTTGCGCTCCTTGGCCAGCTCGTTGGTGAGGCTCATCGCTGGGGCAGAGCGGCGCCGGCCCGGGCTCCAAGGCCGGATGCTGGCGGGTCGCCGGACTCATGGGCATTGTGCTCATGACGGACCTCGGCATCGATCTCCCGGGCCAGAAACACGTTGAGAAAGGTGCGGATCACCGCCACAGCCGCCAGCTGAATCAGGTGCTCCCCGGTGGGGGAAATGGTGGTGGCGACGATGTCGGCCCCGAGCTGGAACTCCAGGGCCGTGGCCAGCCAGCTGGCGAAGGTGAGCCTGGCCCCGTGGGAGGGCCGGCCGATGTGGCGGGGATGACGGCGGACGCGCCGGCGCACGGCATGGGACAGGGCCGCCCCCAGGCCCATCACCACCGCCAGCACCGAGAGCATCTCCAGCAGCAGGCGCAACCCCTCGGCCAGCTCGGTGAACAGAGCGATCACTCCGGCTCCTCCAGGTCGAGGGCTTCGAGGGCCGCGCAGCGGGGGCAGAGGGCACGCACGTTGAGCACGCACTCCAGCAGCCGGAAGCCGCGACCATCGGCGGCCTGCTGGCCGGCCGCCAGCACTGACGGGTTCTCGAATTCCTCGGTCCGGCCGCAGCGGACACACACCAGATGGTGGTGGTCGCGGTGGGCGTCGCTGGCCAGCTCGAAGCGACGGCCGCCCTCCGGCAGCTCCAGTTCCTGCAGCAGCCCCATGGAGCTGAGCAGGCGCAGGGTGCGGTAGACGGTGGCCAGCGACACCCGCGCCCGGTCGCGCAGGAGCCGCTGATGCACCTCCTCAGCGCTCAGGTGGGTGCCCTCGCCGATGCGCTCGAAGAGATCCAGCACCCGCTGGCGCTGAGGGGTGAGGCGCTGGCCGCGGTGGTGCAGGCTGCTGCGCAGGCCCTCGCCCGCGGAACCGGAAGGGACCATGGGCACGGTCAGCGGCTCTGGAGAGGTGGAGCTAACGGGCAACGCAGCCTCCCTGACGCTCTCAACACTAGGCACAGTTGCAAATCCCTCCCGGCCCTTGGCGATACCTGCCCGCCCTCAACCCGCCTCGGCCAGGCGCCGCTCCAGCCAGCCGTCGAGGCGGGCGCAGCCGGCGCCCAGGGCATCGGCCAGGGTGGCCACCAGCCGGTAGCTGAGGGCGATGGCCAGCAGCGGCGCCTCGGGAATGGCACCGCCCAGGCGCAGCAGCAGGGCGGCTTCGAACACCCCCAGTCCCCCCGGCGCCCCCGGCACCACCAGGCCGATGGCCCAGGCCAGGGCGAACCCCGCCAGCCAGCCGCTCCAGGGCAGGGAGGTCTGCAGATCGAAGGCCAGCACACAGCAGGCGAAGCCGGCGAAGCGCACCAGCACGAACAGCAGCTGCACCAGCAGTGGCGGCCACGGGTAGCCGGCCAGGGCCTGCCGCAGCCCATCCCCCGGGGGCGTGAGGGCATCGGGATCGAGCTTCAGGCGCCTGGCCTGGCGGCGCTCCAGCCGCTCCAGCAGCGGCGCCAGCCAGCGCGGCCAGAGCAGGGCCAGCGGCAGCAGGCCGAGCAGCTGCAGCCCGTTCTGCCAGCCCGCCACCGCCACCAGGGCCAGGGCCGCCACGGCCGCCAGCAGGGGATCGAGCAGCACCGCCAGCAAGGCCAGGCCCAGGGGCGCGGGCTGGCGCAGGGGACCGTCGGCGGCCCGCAGGGGGCCGAGGCGTCCGGCCAGGTGCCAGACGCCGCCGGGCAGATACTTGCGCAGGTTGGTGTCGAGGTAGAGGGTGATCAGCTGAGGCCACAGCGGCCTCAGCTGCAGCCAGCGCAGCACCACCCCCAGCCCCAGACCATTCACCACCAGGCCGATGGCCCAGGCCAGGGCGAACCCCGCCAGCCAGCCGCTCCAGGGCAGGGAGGTCTGCAGATCGAAGGCCAGCACACAGCAGGCAAAGCCGGCGAACCGCAGGAGCAAGAACAACAGCTGCACCAGCAGCGG
>JAWOBH010000258.1:0-4879 GCA_046498125.1 Prochlorococcaceae cyanobacterium
GCGACCATCACTGGCAAAACCTGCTCGTCTTCATCACCCACAACCTTGTCGAGCTGGCCTGTCCATGGCCGCCTCCAGGGCGGGCAGCAGGCCGGCCACGAAGGCCCTGTCATCGCTGCGGATGAGATAGTCGCCGGCCAGGATCAGAAACAGAGGCGTGGAATCCACGGCGCCGAAGTAGCGGGCAAACGACACCTCCCCCAGCGCGGCCATCTCGCCGAGGCGTGATTCGTGCAGGATCTTGCCGGGCTGCTCGTCGTGGGCGGGATCGTCGATGCCGGCCTGCCGATCGGCCAGGAAACCCAGCACGCCCCGGGCCAGCCGGGGCTCCACCATCAGCATCTGGCGGGCGGTGATCAGCCCGTCCCGACCGAAGGGACAGCTGAACCAGGGCACTCCCGCGTAGGGATAGAGCCCATCACCCACCCGGCTGGCCAGGAGATGCACATCCGAGAAGGAGCGCATCAGCCAGCTGTTGAACGCCGGATTGTCGCTGACCACTGTGGCGGCACAACGGCGTGCCTCGCGGAAGCGCTCGATCGTGGCCAGCAGAGCCGCATCGTAGTGATCCTCCGGCTCAAGCAGCACCGTGCCGGGCTTGAAATCGAGAACGAGGGCGAGTCTTCGGGTCTCATGGGGCTCCAGCAGCAGCTCCATGCCAAGGTGGTTGTCAGCAACGTGGGTGACTACCTCGCTGAGCCGCACCACGGTGACGCGATCTTCGCCGTCAAGCCCCCGATAGATGCATTCCAGCCTGCCTGCGGCGTTCTGGCGCAGGATGCGGCCCCGAGCCGGACGGCTGTAGCCCCGCACCTCGAAGATGTCGTGGAAATCTGCATCGATGCGCAGGCTGAGCGGCATTGTCATCGCTGCGCGCCCGTAGTTGGTGAAGCAGAACTGCTGCAGGCAGGCCGTGGCGGTGAGCACGGTGCTGCGCTCCAGATGCACCGTCATGGCGGCCGGGCCCCCGGTGCCGTCGTCGTCGTTGGTGAGGTGGCTCACATGGAGCCCCACCGCACCACGCTCGGTGGAACTGAGCACCACGGGCGGCCGGTCCCACAGCAGCAGCTGGAGACGGCTCACATGCCGGGCTCCCCGGTGGAAGATGCCGGCGTCGTGTTGCGCCTCCGGGCAGATCTCACCCCGGGGATCGAGGATGGCGAACGTCTCCTCGTTCTTCAGCACGAACGGAGGGAGGGGATCAGGCATGAACCGGTGACCGGCTGGCGGGGCACTGGCAGCGATGGGCCTGGATCAGATGGCGGTAGAGCTGTTCGTAGTCTTCCGCCTGTCGGGTGACGGAGAAGCGCACCTCGAAATGGCTGCGCACCCTGGAACGGTCCATGCGCTCGATGCGATCCACCGCGGCTATGGCCTCGGCGATCGACTCCACGAGGCAACCGTTCACCCCATCGTTGATCACCTCAGGCGTGGAGCCCCGGCGCCAGGCGATCACAGGAGTGCCGCAGGCGTTGGCCTCGATCATCACCAGGCCGAATGGTTCGGGCCAGTCGATCGGGAAGAGCAGGGCAAGGGCGTGTCCTAGCAGCTCCTGCTTGCCCTGATCATCCACCTCGCCCACGAACTCCACCAGAGGATTGCCGAGCATCATCGGCTCGATGTGGTGATGGAAGTAGTCGCGGTCGATGGGGTCGATCTTGGCGGCCACTTTCATGGGCAGGCCCACGGCCATGGCGATCTCGATGGCGCGATCAAGCCGCTTTTCCGGAGAGATGCGGCCCACGAAGGCGAGGTAGTCGGCCGGCTCGGCCACGAATTTGTAGAGATCGGTGGGCAGCCCGTGATGGATCGTTCCCAGCCAGTTGGCCTGGCTCACAGGTCGGCGCTGATTCTCCGAGATCGACACCAGGGGCACCCGATCGAAGTGGTTGAAAAGAGCTGTCTGTTCCGGTGAATCCAGGGGGCCGTGCACGGTGCTGAGGTGGGGCACCTCAAGCCGGTTCAACACGGGAAACGGAATGTGGCCTGTGTGGAAATGCAGCACGTCAAAACGGTCGACCTGCTTAAGCACCTGATCGAGCTGGATCGCCTCCTGCACGGTCGGATTACTGCCACGCCCAGCCAGCCGCAGAGATTCCGGCACGCAGGCACAGAGTTCTGCGCTCGTTCTCGAATCACCGCTGGCAAAGAGCGTGACCTCATGGCCTCGGCGCACCAATTCCTCGCTGAGATAGTGCACAACCCGCTCGGTTCCACCATACCGAAGTGGAGGCACGCTTTCGTGCAGCGGTGCAATCTGCGCAATTCTCATTTCTTGATCCTCGCGCCGGAGCGTTCGTTTCGTGCTTGGAACCTAGGCAGGGATTCGGCGATCGCGTCAGATCCCGCAGACCTGCGCCATCCCCCACACAAGTCCAGGCTTACTGGACAAGGCAACCGGGGGAGTCTGAGGCCAACTCCCCAAGGAACAGAATGCTTGTGCAGCAATAGCAGGAAGGCCTCACTGGTGCGGCAATCCCCACGCTCCACTCCTCGGCAAAGGGGCTGGAGGGGCGGCTTAATAACTCGTTACAGTCTTGAGACGCCTTGCGGCAACTCATCCCTCCGCTGCCTTCACCTCCAGAAAGGGTTGCGAGGGGGCCATCACAATTCAATGCATGCCGACATGCCTAGGTTTGAATCGAAACGGGATGCCACCCATGGGTTCGATAGGCAGTGATGTCGATAAGCAGTGATTCCTAAGGATGGAGCTCAAAGATCGATCAATGAGATCAAATGGCGTCGCGCTGGCACCTCAATACAACCTATGCCAAGATCAACAACTACTCCCTCAACGCGATTGCATTGAGAACCATGTCGAATCGAATGGAAGCTGCAGCCAAAGACTCTGAAGCCAAGTTGGAAGCTGCTTACGTAGACCTTTCTGATGACACTGGCCATCAGATCAAAGGCAAAGCCAAGCAGGTCCAGGCTTTTGCGATGAGTGCGACAGATGATCTCAAAAAAGGAGCGAAGTCCACCACCCATAAGGTTGCAAATGCTGCCGATCAGCTGGCAGCTGATCCCAGCTGAGGCAGCCAGGCATCTCATTCTTGTGTGCGACAGCACCGTTTGTATGCCGTGGAGCCCTGGGTGGCTCCAGTCAATACAAGCTGAGCCATGCTGAGAACCAGCACCCTCGTTTCAGTCCTCTTTTCTCCCATCAATGACCATGCAACCACACGTTCCCGCTATAGCGTCACTCTTGATTGCTCTGGCTTTGCCAGTCTCTGCCCAATCAGTCAGCGAGGCTCAGATGCGAGCAGCAAATCTTGCGAGGATGCAGGCTGAACTGATCAATGGTGGCTTAGGCAAGTATTCCCCTGCCAAGTGCATGCACGAAGGTGGTGGCGGCAGCTGCATGGTGTCAGAGACTCCTCAGGGTTTTCGATTCCGCTTCCTGGGGGGCTCACCAGGCTGGGACGTGAAGGACCAGCCAGCAACCCTGGAGACCGTTGTCATCGTGTCTCCTGATGGCAAGTCATCAACTGTTGAATACAATGGCCCGATCCGGACTCGCATGCTCCCCTGAAGTCTTTGCAACCCATGGTTCAGGACCAGTTCTGGATGCCTCTAGTCTGGATGCCTCTAGGCTTCTGGACTCCTGGACAAGGATGATCGGCAAGCTGGAGGGCATGTGAGTTCTGGCGGATAGCTGACAATGTGACTCTGGCGCCTTCAACGTGCAGCCATCCCCAGGACCTGCCCGTTGATGGAGCATGCAAGCTGGTATCAAGGGGGATGATCTGACGTGACTGTTAAGACTGCTGATTAGGCGTGGATGGGTCTGCGTGAGCCTTGGTCACCTGGCCTGAGTCAGGGCCGTCACCGAGCATGTCAGGCACCAGATAGGCACAATTGAGAATCCCTAACGGGTCGGAAACGTTCGGCCTTTCCACGTGATCGTTCCCTTCTTCAAGTTCAGGATCGCCAGCACGAACACCCCTAGGAAGAACACAACGGGAATCGGAAACACCAGGCAGATCCAGCCGAAGCCCCCCACCCGGCGGGTGAGGATCAGCAGCTGCACGGAGAAGGCCGCGTAGAGAAGAAGGTTGGGCAGCCAGGTGGGGTCGCCCACCATCGGCCAGCCGAGCAGGGAAGCCGGCAGACACCAGGCCGCCCAGAACAGGCCGGAAAGCCAGAGGAGCACAGCCAGCATCCAGGACCAGCGCACCTCGCCGGCAGCGGTGGCGAAGTTCTTGGCGAAGCCCACCACCATGTCCTGGAGGCCGCCCGGGTACATGCGGTAATCGATCAGGCCGGCACCGATGAACGCACTCACGGGCAATCCGGCCTTTTCGTACAGGTGGCCCATGAACCAGTCCTCCACCACCTTGCTGGCCACCGCGGCATGGCCGCCGATGCGCTCGTAGTCGCCCCGGGTGGTGGCCATGGCAGGACCGAAGGCCACACCGCATCCCGGCCCCATCGGCACAGCCATCAACCCCACCAGGTTGAACAGCACCGAAAGTTGCTCGTAGGGTCTTTCGGTGCGGTGGAACGGCTGCACCGACACCAGGCCGCCAAGCGCCTGCTGCGTCGCCACCAGGCGCTCCAGGAAGGTGGGCCCGGGCTCGGTGTCGGCGTCGAGAAACACCAGCACCTCGCCGTCGCTGGCCTGAACCCCGTTGTGCAGAGCCCAGGTCTTGCCGCACCATCCTTCCGGCAGCGGAGGAGGCTGCAGGACCCTCACGCCCGCCTGGGTGGCGATGGCAGCTGTGCGATCCGTGGAGTGATCGTCGATCACAATCACCTCGAGGGGTTGGAAGCTCTGCCGGCGGAGGGCCGGCAACAGGTTGGGGAGCGTGCGCTCCTCGTTGCGGGCCGGGATCAGCACGGAAACCCTCGGCTGGCCCTGCACCAGGTGTTCGGGGAG
>JAWOBH010000062.1:0-21844 GCA_046498125.1 Prochlorococcaceae cyanobacterium
CAGCACCCCCGGGAGAGACTCCAGATCGTGCTCCAGGCACCAGAAGCAGCCGCCTGCCAGCACCAGCTCCTGGGAGCTGGGCGGCGACTCGGCTGCCCAGGCCAGGGGAGTCGATGGCCCCAGCCCGCTGAACAGCACCAGCAGGCTGGCGACAACGGCCAGCAAGGGGATCGACGGGAGGCGTGGCGGCTGGGTGGTCACAAGGAAACGGGGGCCGTGGAGCTGCTGCGGGCACCGGCCTGCACCTGGTCCAGGATGGCAATGGCGGCCCGATCGGTGACCCCAGGCTCACCCAACTGGCGTCGCAGGCGCCGGTAGCCGTCCAGCATGGCCAGCCGCTCCGGGCTGTCGTGGCGCAGCAGCGGCAGGGCCTGCTCCACGATGGCGGCGGGTTGGAGCGCCTCCTGCAGGAGCTCCGGCACCAGGCGCTCACCGAGCACCAGGTTGACCGGAGAGATATGGGGAACGCTGAAGCGCAGCAGGTGGCGCGCCACAAAGGCCGTGAGCCAGCTGACGCGGTAGACCACCACCTGGGGAACCCCCCGCAGGGCCAATTCCAGGTTCACGGTGCCCGACTTGGCCAGGGCGAGGTCGGCGGCGGCACAGAGCACGGGCTTGAGCTGGTCGGCATCAGCCGCCGGAATCACCGTGGCCGCCAGGCCCGAGCGCTGCAACTGTTGGCTGAGACGGACCTCGAAACCCGCCAGTCCCGCCGGCACCAGCACCTGCAGGCCCGGCTGGCGGCGCTGCAGCTCGACAGCCGCCGCCACGATGTGGGGCAGCAGAAAATGCAGCTCCTGACGGCGGGATGCCGGCATCAGCAGGAGCACCGAGGCCCGCTGATCCAGGCCCAGCTGCCTGCGGGCCTCCTCTCGGCTGGGGAAAGGGCCGAGCGTGTCCAGCAGGGGATGGCCCACATAGGTGACCTGGGCGCCGCGGCAGCGGTAGTAGCGGGCCTCCTCCTGAAAGATCGCCAGGATCTGATTGGTGAAACGGATCAGGTTGGTACGGCCCTTGGTGCCGAACGTGAAGGCCCATTCCTGGGGGGCGATGTAGTAGATGATCGGCACCTGGGGAAAGCGGCGCTTGGTGCGCAGCCCCAGGCTCACGTTGGCCCCCATGTAGTCGATGAGCACCACACCATCGGGGGGGTGGCGATGAAACCAGCGCCTGAGCTGACGCTGCACCCGCAGGGTGGGCAGCACGAAGGGAATCGCCTCCAGCAGGCCGATCGCCCCCATCTGGGTGGTGTCGGCCAGCAGGTCAGCCCCGGCGCGCCGCATGCGCTCGCCGCCCAGGGCCAGCACCTGCAGGGCGAGACCGCGCCGGCGGGCCTCTCGGTGCAGGGCCTCCACCAGCAGCGCGCCCTGCAGATCACCCGACACCTCGCCGGTGCTCACCAGCAGGCGGAGCATCAGCGGGTCCCCGGAATCGGCCCGCGCCGCTCTGGGGCCATGGACGCCTCCAGAAAGGCCACCAGCTCCTCAGCGGCCGCGCTGAGCGGGCCCTGCTGGCGCAACTGGGCCAGGGCCGAGGCCAGCGGCAGGCCGCGGCGGTAGATCAGGGTCCAGGTGCGCTTGAGATCCTCAAGCTCGCCCCCCCCGGCACGATCGGCAAGACCGCTGCGCTGCAGGCCGATGCGGTTGAGCGCCCGCACCCGTGCCGGATGCCCCTCCACGGTGGTGAACGGGGGCACGTCCCGTTCGATGCGGCTCATGCCGCCCACCATCGCCAGGGTGCCGATGTGGACGAACTGATGGATGCCGAGCATGCCGCCGATCACCGCCCGGTCGGCGATCTGCACGTGCCCCGCCACCGCCACTCCGTTGGCGATCACGATCCGGTCCCCCAGCAGGCAGTTGTGGCCCAGGTGGCTGTAGGCCATCAACAGATTGTTGCTGCCCACCCGGGTGACCAGCTCGCCCCTGGTGGCCCTGTTGATCGTGACGCACTCGCGGATGGTGTTGCCGTCCCCGAGCACCACCCCGGTGGGATCGCCGGTGTATTTGAGATCCTGGGGTTCCAGACCGATGCAGGCCCCGGGGAAGATGCGGTTGCCGCAGCCCATCTGCACCCGGCCATCCAGCACCGCATGGGCACCAATCCAGCAGTCGGCGCCGATGCGCACCTGTGGGCCGATCACCGCATAGGGACCAACCTCCACCCCGCCGGCCAGTTCGGCCCGTGGATCGACGACGGCGGTGGGATGGATGCGCGTGGACATCGCAATCAGTCCACCAGCGAGAACATGAGTTCACCGGAGCAGGCCAGTTCACCATCCACCGTGGCCTCGGCCTGCACCTTGCCGAAGCGTTTCCGCCGCAGGCTGAGCAGCTCACAGGTGATGCGCAGCTGATCGCCCGGCACCACCGGCCGACGGAAGCGCACCCCATCGATGCCGGCGAACACGAACAGGCCTCTCGGCAGATCCGGCATCTGGGTGACGATCAGACCTCCCACCTGGGCCATGGCCTCAACGATCAGCACCCCTGGCATCAGGGGACGTCCCGGGAAATGCCCCTGGAACTGGGGCTCGTTGATGGTGATGTTCTTGATCGCCACAGCCCGTTTCCCTGGTTCATGCTCGATCACCCGGTCCACCAGGGCGAAGGGGTAGCGGTGGGGGAGCAGGCCCTGGATCTGCTCCACGGCGAGCAGGGGCGCGCCGGATTGGGCAGGACTATCGGAGGCAGGCGTTGGCTCAGGCAAGGTGTTCAGGCAAGGAGAGGGGCGTGCTCGGCCGCCAGGGCCGCAGCCAGGGCGGTGTGCAGGCGGTGGGAGCCACGGAAGGCGAACACCTGGGCGCGGGGCAATCCAACCAGGGCGAGGTCGCCCAGCAGGTCGAGGATTTTATGGCGCACGGGTTCATCGCCATAGCGCAGGGGAGGATTCAGCCACTGGGGGCCATCACACACCAGCGCATTGTCCAGGGCTCCCCCCTGGATCAGGCCGGCGGCACGCAGCTGCTCCACCTGAGAGCGCAACCCGAAGGTGCGGGCCGGGGCGATCTCCGCCACAAAACTGGCCGGAGTGAGGGCCAGGGAGAACACCTGGCGGCCGATCGCGGGCTCCGTGAACTCAATGGCGGCGCCCAGATGAAGGTCCGCCGCCGGCAGCGCCGTGACGAAGCCGCCGCCGCCGTGAACGGTGAGGGGCTGGCGCGGCTCCGGCCGGGGCGCCCGGGCGGGCAGGGCCCGCAGCCCCACACTGGCAATGGCCTCCACCCAGGGCAGGGCCGAGCCGTCGAGCAGGGGCACCTCAGGCCCCTGCACACGGATCTCGGCCCGGCTCACCCCGGTGCCGGCCAGGGCCGCCAGCAGATGCTCCACGGTGGCCAACCGGCGATCACCGAGCTGCAGGGCCGTGCACAGGGTGGTGTCGCACACCTGGGCCGGGGAGAGGGGAAGGGCCTCGGCGATCGGCCGATCGAGCCAGCCCACCCGGTAGCCGGGCTGGGCACTCGGCAGCAGCCGCAGCCGGCAGGGGGCTCCGCTGTGCAGACCGACACCATGCAGTTCCACCTCCTCGGCGAGCGTGTGCTCGCCGGCATAGTCGGCGGGCCAGACGGTCACTAGAACTTCCAGCCCACGCCCAGGTTGAAGCGCCACTCATCGGTGAAGTCCTCGCTGGCGACCTCGAGGCGGAGCGGCCCCACCGGGGTGGTGACGATCAGGCCGATGCCGGGCGAGAAGCCTTCGCCGTTCTTCCCCAGCAAGCCGCCGGGATTGCCCGGGATGTCGGACTGGGTTCCGAAGGTGGTGCCAGCGTCGAAGAACACCGAACCACTGACGATGCTGAACAGGGGGAAGCGGTATTCAACGGTGAACTCCGCGAAGCTCTTGCCAACGCCGAGATCACAGTCGAAGTAGCCGCGCACGGAGTTGCCGCCGCCCAGACAGAAGGCCTCGTAGGGGGGGATCTCATCGCCGATCAGGGTGCCGCCCGAGAGCTGGAAGCCCAGGGCCTGGGAGCAGTCCTCGGGCTCGCCCGGTCCTGGCCGGCAGCCCTTGTAGATCTTCAGCCAGTTGACCGGGATGAAGTGGCTGATGCTGCCGCGAATGCGGTTGAAGGTGGGCGAATCACTGCCCACCGAGAGGAACTGCTCGGTGCTCAGACTGAGGAAATTGCCGCTGGTGGGGTTGCGGGGATCATCCAGGCTGTTGTAGGTGGTACCGATGCGGAAACTGAGCAGCTGGTTTTCAGAGGCGCAGTTGTAGGCGATGCAGATCACCTGGTTGCGGGACACCACATCCGGTGACTTGGTGGCCCCCACCACAGCCTGGGAGTATTTGCTGCCGGCGAAGTTCATCGGCGTCACCTCCTGGCCGCCGAAGGCCAGAATCAGCCTCCAGGGGGCATCGGCGAACGGATCGCCGCCGTTAAAGGGACGCACGAACTGAACGCTGGCACCGACACGCTGGATGGCGACGTTGTCGAAGTTGGTGCGCACCAGCTGATCACCACCACCGATGTCACGGGGATCATTGGTGACCACCTCAAAGTCAGCCCCTTTGATCCTCTGGGAGCCGCTCTTGAAGGTGCTGTTGCGACTCTGGAAGATCTGGGGGATCTCGCGGCTGAAGAACGCCCGCGCCCGGAACGAAGTGCGGTGCCTGTCACCCTTGATCCAGGGATCAAAGAAGGTGATGTCACCGAGGCCACCGAACTGACCGTAGGAGAAGTTGGTGCCCAGGTCCCAGGCCCGGCCCAGGAGGTTGCTCTCCTGCAGGGAGATCTGGCCGAACACACCCTGGCTCTGGCTGTAGCCCACGCCGCCGGAGAGCGAGCCGGTGGATTGCTCGACGATGCCCAGAACCACCACCACGGCTCCGGGCTGGCCGGCCACCGGGCGCAGGGTGACCCGCACATCACTGAACAGCCCCGTGCCGTAGAGCCGGCGGATGTCGTCCTCCAGCTGGCGCCGGTTGAACACCGAACCCGGCTCGAGGGACACCTCGCGGGTGATCACCCAGGGCTGGGTCTTGCCGCGGATCGGCTCGCCCTGCTCATCGGTGGGCTCCCCCTCGCTGGTGATGAACTGCACCTCCACACCGTCCACGGTGCCCTCCCGCACCAGCAGCTCCACCTCCCCATCGGGACTGACCCGCGACGGCCCCGTGACCCTGGCAAGGGAAAAGCCCTGGTCGGTGTACCAGGTCTGCAGGGCCTGCATGCGGGTCTGCAGGGTGTTGAGGTTGAGCGTCCTGCCGAAATCGGAGGCGAAGGTGTCAGCGATCACCTCCTCGGGGAGCTTGATCTCGCCAGCCGGCTGAACGTTGACGCGGCTGAGTACGGGGTTGGGAACCACCGTGACCACCAGGCTGACCCCGAGCGGACCATCCACGGGCTGAATGCGCACGTCAGCAAACCAACCGGTGGCGAAGATGGCGGCCAGATCGGCCTCCAGCTCAGGGCGGGAGACCCGGCTGCCGGGAATCGTGCGCATCGCCTCGTAGGCGGCGAGCTCGAGACGCTCGGCCTCGGGGTGGCCCTCCAGCCCCTCCACCACCACCTCGGCAATCAGCACCCTGGGCTCGGGGGCGGGTTCGGCGGCGGGCTGTTCGCCACCCTGGTCGGGGCCAGGCCCGACGGGCAGCTGCCCACCGGGATCAAAAAATGGGGTATCGACCTGCTCGGAGACGGGCGGGGCCGAGGCCGGCGGGGCGGAGCCGGGATCCTGCTGCGCCAACGCAGGACCGGCGGCGAAGCAGCCCAGGCCCAGGAGGGTCAGGGCTGCCTTCGAAGCCAACGTGCCGGCCATGGGTGCGGGGAGTCAGGGCGGCAGGGCCGCGGTCGCCGGCACGTTACCGGTAGACCCTGGGTTCAGGACAGACCTGCTGGAGCCGTTTGAGAACCTGCCCATAGGCCTCCACAACCCCCCCAAGGTCCTGACGGAAACGGTCCTTGTCCAGGATGCGCTCCTGGCTGTCAGCCACGGCCTGATCCCAGAGGCGGCAGGTGTCCGGGCTGATCTCATCGGCCAGCAGCAGCTCACCAGCGCCGCTGAAGCCCAGCTCGATCTTGAAATCCACCAGCACCAGACCCACGGCATTGAACAGCTGCCGCAGTTCATCATTCACCTGGCGGGCCAGGGCTTCGATCTGCTGGCGCTGGTCGGGCGTCACCAGGTTGAGCCGCTCAAGCCGCGCCTCCGTCAGCAGCGGATCGCCGAAGGCGTCGTCCTTGTAATAGAGATCGCAGAGGGGTGGCTCAAGGGGCGTGCCGGGAGCGAGCGGCAACTGGCGACAGAGGGATCCGGCGGCCAGGTTGCGGATCACCACCTCCAGCGGAATCACCTGCACCGGCCGCACCAGCATCCAGTTGGGACTCTCCCCCAGCCCCAGGTAGTGAGTGGGGATGCCCAGGCCGCCCAGATGCTCAAACAAACGGGCGGAAATCTGGCAGTTGAGGGTGCCCTTGCCCGGCAGGCTGGCCTTCTTGAGGGCATTGAAGGCCGTGGCGTCGTCCTTGTACTCCACGGCCACCAGGTCGCGGCGGTCGGTGGCATGAACCCGCTTGGCCTTGCCTTCGTGGAGCAGGGGGCCGAGCTGAAAGGCGGTCATGGCTGCGGAGAGAGAGAGGAGTCTGGGGCCGGGGCTGGGCGGGGGCCCAAGGATGGAGATGTAGTTGGGGGAGCCGGCGAGAGATGGCCCCCCGGCTGCCGCGGCGAGCGCAACAGCCGCTCCAGCTCCTGGTTGCGGCTGTCGTGCTCCGGCCCGCTCAACTGGCGGCGCTGCAGCCATTCTCCGTAGGCATCGTCGATGCGGTCCCCCAACCGCAGCCGTCGGTCGAGGGCCTGGCGGGAGGCCGGATCGCTGACACCGGCCTCCAGCTGCTGATCCAGCAGGGCCGCCACCAGTCCCCAGGCTCCGGCGGCGGCGGCCTGCTCCAGGGCCAGCTCGAGGATCTCGTCCCGCTGACGCAGGGGCATGGTGTCCGCCAGGGCCACAGCCCGCCCCCAGCGGGCTGCGCTGGCGACCCCCGGGGTGCTGCTGGCCAGCAGCACCCCGGCGGCCTGGTGATGGCGCCCCAGGCTCTCGAGGTGGTCGGCCAGCAGATCCAGCGCGGAGCGGGTGTCGGGGCGTTCCTTCTGAGGGCTCAGGCCGAGGGGCAGGAGCAGATTCTCCAGCCGTTGCGGTTCACCCTGGGCCAGCAGAGTGAGGGCCTGGGCCGCCAGATCGTGGTGAAGACCGGCCTGGGCAGCCCGCCACTGCATCACCAGCCAGCGCTGACGGCTCCCGCCGGCGGCGGGACTGACCCGGGCCAGCACATCGAGTGCCGCCTGGGGGGCGGCGCAGGCGAGCAGCTGATCGGCGCTCAGGAGCACGTCCTCCAGCGAGGGAGCAGGCGCCAGCGCAGCGACCAGCGCACGCTGCTGCGCGCGCAGGCCAGGGCCATCGCCCTGACTGCGCAGCAGTCCGCAGACCTGCAGAGGATCGTCATCGATGGCCGCCACGGCGACTCCGGGGATGAGGCCGATCTGCAGGGGAATCAGCAGTGCCGCCAGCCGGGACGCCAGCAAGCGGCAACCAGCCAAGTCCCAGACGCCGGTTGAAAGGGAGAATGGAGCATGGCGACCCATCCGGCGGAGGTCATCTGCGCCCGCCAAGCTAGGGGACCCCGCCCGACCATCGTTCCCACCGCGACCCCCGCATGGCTCCAGAGGCATCGCTCCCCCCAGCCAAGATCCTGGTGGTGGGGGGAGGCGGAAGGGAAAACGCGCTGGCCTGGGCCCTGGTCCGCAGCCACGGCGTCGAGGCCGTGTGGGTGGCCCCTGGCAATGGCGGCACTGAAGCCCTTCCCGGCTGCCAGACCCTGGCCATCGCCGAAACGGACGCGCCGGGGCTGATGGAGGCCTGCCGGCGCCATGGCATCGAGCTGGTGGTGGTGGGGCCGGAAGCGCCGCTGGCCGCCGGTCTGGCCGATCAGCTGCGGGCCACCGGCCTGGCGGTGTTTGGCCCCGGCGCCGACGGCGCTCAGCTGGAGGCCAGCAAACGCTGGGCCAAGGCGTTGATGCAGGAGGCGGGGGTGCCCACGGCGGGCCACTGGTGGGCCGGCAGTGAAGAGCAGGCCCTGGCGCTGCTCAACAGCCATGGGCAGCCGCTGGTGGTGAAGGCCGATGGACTGGCGGCCGGCAAGGGAGTGACCGTGGCCGAGACCATGGACGAAGCCAGGGCGGCCATCCGTGAGATCTTCGCGGGCCGCTTCGGTGCGGAAGCCTCCCTGGTGCTCGAGGAACGCACGGTCGGGCCAGAGGTGTCGGTGTTCGCCCTCAGCGACGGCCGCGATCTGGTGCTGCTGCCGGCGGCCCAGGATCACAAGCGCATCGGCGAGGGAGATACCGGCCCGAACACCGGCGGCATGGGGAGCTACGCGCCGGCGCCCCTGCTGGATGAACAGGGGTTGGAGCTGGTGCGGCGCCAGGTGCTGGAGCCGACGCTGGCGGCGCTGCGCCGCCGTGGCATCGACTACCGCGGGGTGATCTACGCCGGCCTGATGCTCACCGCCACAGGCCCGAGCGTGATCGAATTCAACTGCCGCTTCGGTGACCCGGAATGCGAGACGCTGATGCCCCTGCTGGGCCCGGAGCTGGCCGCGGTGCTGATGGCCTGTGCCCTGGGGCGGTTGAGCGCGGCCCCGCCGCTGTCGATCGCGCCGCTCTGCAGTGCCTGTGTGGTCGCCGCCGCCGAGGGCTACCCTGCAGCGGTGCGCCGGGGGGATGCGATCCACAGCACCCTGCAGCCCGATGAGCACCTGCAGCTGTTTCATGCCGGCAGCAGCCGCGACGGGGATGGCGTGTGCCGCACCAATGGGGGGCGCGTGCTTGCGCTGGTGGCCCAGGCCGATGACTTCGACACAGCCTTCGAGCGGGCCTACCACGGGCTTGAGCAGGTGCACTTCGCCGGCATGACCTACCGACGCGACATCGGCCACCAGGTCCGCCGGCGATGACCACCGCCGGAGCCGGGACAGAGCGCAGCTGGCGCCAGCGCCTGTCCCGCTGGTGGGCGGAGTTCAGCCTGCAGACCAAGCTGCTGGCGGTGGCCACCCTGGTGGTGAGCCTGTTGATGACCGGCATCACCTTCCTGGCCCTCAACGGCATCCAGCGCGATGCGCGCATGAGCGACACCCGCTATGCCCGCGATCTGGGCCTGCTGCTGTCGGCCAACGTCACCCCTCTGGTGGCCGATGGCAACGACCGCGAACTGGCCTCGGTGGCCGATCGCTTCTGGCGCTCCAGCCGGAGCCTGCGCTACATCTTCTTCGCCGATCCCGAAGGCATCATTTATCTGGGAATTCCGATCGGGTCCAACAACGGCAGCAGCGAACTGCTGCTCAGCCGGCGCCTGGAACTGCCGGCCGACATTGCCAAGCGGCCTGACAACCCGCTGGTGCGCCAGCACCTGAGCCCGGACGGCCAGGTCACCGACGTTTTCGTGCCGATGGTGAGCAACGGCACCTACCTGGGCGTGGTGGCCCTGGGCATCAATCCCAACGAAACTCTCCTGGCCAGTGCCGCCCTCACCCGAGAGGTGACGGTGGCCGTGTTCATCTCGATCTGGGTGCTGGTGATTCTCGGCTCGGTGTTCAACGCCCTCACGATCACCCAGCCGGTGAAGGAACTGCTACGGGGGGTGCGCCAGATCGCCGGTGGCAACTTCACCACCCGCATCGCCCTGCCGGTGGGCGGCGAGCTGGGGGAACTGCTGGAGGGCTTCAACACCATGGCCACCCAGTTGGAGGAGTACAAGGCCGCCAACATCGAGGAGCTGCGGGCCGCTCAGGTGAAGCAGCAGTCGCTGATCGCCACGATGGCCGACGGGGCCGTGCTGCTGGATGCCGACGGGGCGATTGTGCTGGCCAACCCCACGGCCCGTCGGCTGTTCCGCTGGGAGGGACGCAGTCTCGAGGGCAATGCCCTGATCCGGGAACTGCCCGAGAGGCTGGCGATGGACCTGCAGGACGCCCTCGACATCATCACCGGAGGGGGTATCGACAGCACCGATCTGCGCTGCAGCCTGGGTGAACCTCCCCGCACTCTGCGCATCGTGCTGCAGTCGGTGCGAGACGCCAGCGGTGAAACTCTCAAGGGCATCGCCATGACGGTTCAGGACCTCACCCGGGAGGTGGAGCTGAATGCCGCCCAGAGCCGGTTCATCAGCAACGTGTCCCACGAATTGCGCACACCGCTGTTCAACATCAAGAGCTATGTGGAAACCCTCCACGACATGGGTGACCAGCTGAGTGAGGAAGAAAAACAGGAGTTCCTCGGCATCGCCAATGCCGAGACCGATCGGCTGACACGGCTGGTGAACGATGTGCTCGATCTCTCGCGGCTGGAATCGGATCGCCATTGGAGTTTTGAGCCCGTGGAACTGGCGGCCGCCATCGAGCAGACCCTGCGCACCTACCGGCTGAATGCGGAAGAGAAAGGTGTGAGCCTGCGGTTCGAGGCCGATCCGCAGCTGCCGGGTGTGCTGGGAAACTGGGATCTGCTCCTGCAGGTGTTCGACAATCTGGTGGGCAATGCCCTGAAATTCACAGCCGCAGGCGGACAGCTGATGCTGCGCGCCTATCCCTGGCCCGACCTCTGCGCCCTGCCCAGCGATGGGCTGACTGAGCAGGCGGGACCAAGCTGCGAGCTGCACTCACCCCTGCCACGGCTGAGGGTGGAGATCGCTGACACCGGCAGCGGCATTGCCCCCCAGGACCAGGAACGCATTTTCGAGCGCTTCTACCGCGTGGAGAATGCGGTGCACACCGAGGCCGGCACAGGTCTGGGGCTCTCGATCGTGCGCGGCATCCTCGAGAAGCATGGCACCAGGATCTCCATGGCCAGTGAGCTTGGGGTGGGTACCACGTTCTGGTTCGATCTTCCCCTCGAAGCCAGCGACAACGAGGAACTGCAGATTGCTGCCGAACGCCAGCAGCGGAGCTCGGAGCGCGTGGCGGCCGCCGTGACGGGCTGAGCCCTCAGCCAGGCTCACCGCTGTCTGCCACGCCCTGCACGATGCGAGCCAGTTCGCTGCGTTCATCGCCAATGACGCGGTGCGGGACGCCTGAGATGATGCGCTCGAAATTGGTGAACGCATCCCTGATCTCAGGCCCTTTGCCGGTGATCACAAATTCACGAATGCCCTTATCATGCCAGGAACCGCGCATTTTGAACACATTCAGAGCCCTCGCCATTTCACCACGGATCTCCACGTATTGCAGGAGAAGAATCGTATCCGTTATGGTGGAGATATGGGCGTCCGTAATGGAATGACTGCCCATGAACTCCTCTGAGGTATTGGTGAAAAACCCAGCAATTCCTTCCTGCTTGGCATAGCCAGTCACCCCAATCACAAACTGCCGGAAGGCGTTGCGGCTCACCCCGCGGGCAAGGGCACTGAGTGAGTCAATAGCCATTCGGGATGGTTTGAATTCACTGATTGCAGTTTTGATGATCTGCAGATGGTCTTCAAGGCCAGTGGATTCGGGATAGGCGCAAATGATCTTCAGCAATCCATCGCGCTCCATCGTCTCAAAATCAATGCCCCAGCTGGTGGCATTGCGGAGCAACTGAGCTCGCGATTCCTCATAGGCAAACAGGATGGCTCGCTCATGGTTGCGGCAGGCATCCTCAACGAATTTGGACACCAGCAAGGTTTTGCCCGTGCCCGTGGCGCCGGTGGCCAGAATGATGGAGTCCTTGAAAAAGCCACCCCCGCACATGGTGTCCAGCTTCGGCACCCCGGAACTGAGCCGCACATTTGAGCTGCGCTGGGTGAGCTGCATCGCCCCCAGAGGGAACACGCTCATGCCATGGCTGCCAAGGGTGAAGGGGTATTCACCCTTCATGTGGGTGGTGCCCCGCAACTTGAGGATTTCCACGGTGCGGCGACGGCGTTCGCCCTCCAGCACATTGCGGAGAATCACGACGTTGTCTGACACAAATTCCTCAACTCCATAGCGGGCAACTGGCCCGTATTCCAGTTCCCGTTCAGTGGTCATCACGGTGGTGACACCGATCGACTTGAGCCTGGCAATCAGGCGAAAGATCTCGCGCCGCACCACCGAGATTGCGTCATATTGCTGAAACACGGCCGTCATCGAGTCGATGGCAACCCGACGTGCCTTGTATTTGCGGATCGCGTAATTGATACGCTCGATCAGACCAGACAAGTCGAAACTCCCGGCCACATCCTGACCATCCGGATCTGGCGAGGCATCGAGGATAAAAAGTTTGTTCTGATCCACCATCTCCTGGATATTCCAGCCAAAACTGGAGGCATTGCGGATGATGTCCAGCGGAGATTCCTCGAAGGTTACAAAGATCCCTGGCTCGTTGTAGCTTTGAATACCATTATACAGATAGTTAAGCGAGAGAATCGTCTTCCCCGTTCCCGATGTTCCCGACACCAGTGTGGCGCGACCGATCGGCAAGCCACCGTGACAGACGTCATCAAAGCCCTCGATTCCAGTGGGCAGCTTCTGCACCAGGGATACGGGCTCAGGGGCGGAGGTCAAGTCGGACATCAGCAGCAACTGATCAAAGAACTCTGTTCTTGGCGAGAGGGAGTCGGCACCATCAGGTGGCGGCGGCGATGGCGCTAGGTGTCTTCAGATGATGGTAGAGGGCTGCCAGGAGACAGCCCCAGTGATCCGTCATCAAAGTCGGCATCCTCGCTGAGCTCGTCGTAGAGGAGGTCAAGGCCGATCAGCACCCTCTCACGGTCGCTGAGATCGCCAATGATGCGGCGCACTGGTGGTGGCAGGATCTTGGCCAGGGTTGGCGTGGCAAGGATCTTATCCTCCTCGGCCAGCTGAGGATTCTTGAGCACGTCAATCACCTTGAGCGCATAGACACCGCGAAATTCCACTTCCAGAATGTCCCGCAGCGTCTTCAGGGCACGCATGGAACTGGGCGTGTTACCAGCAACATAAAGCTTTAGAATGTAGGTCTTGCGTGTTGACATGAACAGAAGTCGATATTTCAGTGCTTGGGATCAGAGTGCTCTGGCAGGGATGCATCCAACGACAACCCGTCCACAACCGGTTCAGGGGGAATGGCGCGCCGATACATTTCGCAGAGGTGGGCGAGAACATCGAGCAGGGCCAGGCGGTAGTCGTGAAGGAAATCACCGTGGCGCCCTTCGATCTTAAGTTGTTTTGCAAAGGCGTCGATCAGATTCATGTGGATCTCAATGGTCTTCGTCATTGGCAGGTCACTGAAGAAGGCTGTGTTCACGAAGCTTTCCAAGGCCTGGTTGGCCGCCGCCGGATCCCTGAAGTAGTGCCGCAGCAGGTCGCGGTAGGTGCGCTGTAGGGAGCCCAGCAATTCGGCCGCGTCCTGGGGGGGCAGATGGCGCAGGAAACGGGACGCGTCGCGCTTGTAGAACACCCTGGCCAGGCCCAGCCGTTCCTGGAGGCGATCGGCCAGGCGCCAGCGGTCGGAGAGGCCGAGGTCCCCAGGCGCCCCCTCCGCCGGCGGCAGCTCTGCCCCAGCACGCCGCAGAAACCTGGAGACTGCCGCATCAAGGCTGTAACTGAGTTGCTCAAGCTGGTCGGCAGGCAGGCGCACTTCAGCCTCATGCAGTTCCACCGTGCCGGAGCCGCTCGATCCGATCACCACCGCCGGCAGCAGCAGACCACGCTCCCGGAGCACCCGGACCTGGTCGGCACTCAGACCACCGCCCTCGAGCAGCAGGGCGTCGATGGCCTCGCCCTGCTCCTGCAGCGCCGTCACCGGATCAAGGCCAGGATCGCTGCGCAGCAGGCGGTAGCGGTGCTGGCCGGCGAGCCACCGGTCCACTCCGGCCTGCACGGCCGGGTCCTGGAGGATCGAAATAACGGTGAGAGGCGAACGCGACATGGCTGGCCGTCCACGGCGCCAGAACCGCCGCCATGGTGCCCATCTTGACAAGGGGAACCACGCGGGGCGATGTTCGTAGTTTGTGTTGATCGCCGTGCGCCAGGCCGCAATGGCGGCCTCACAGGGTTCACCGGCCTGGTCCGCCAGACCTCAACACCCTGCACTGGATCTCCAGCCTGGCCACGCCCACCGTCATGACCCAGTCCCCCGCACCGGCCAGCTCCAGCGCCGCCACGCCCCCGGCAACCGACCCCTACGCGATTGTCGAGGCCTGTGGCCAGCAATTCTGGCTCCAGCCCAACCGCTACTACGACCTCGACAGGCTTGCCGCGGATGTGGACAGCACCGTGAATCTCGAAACGGTGCTGCTGGTGAATGACGGCACCAGCTCGACTCTGGGCCAGCCCTATGTCAAGGGAGCCAGTGTGGAGCTGAAGGTGATGGCCCATCGCCGCGGCTCGAAGGTGATTGTGTACAAGATGCGGCCCAAGAAGAAAACCCGCCGCAAGGCCGGGCACCGCCAGGAACTCACCCGGGTGATGGTTCAGTCCATCTCCGTCAACGGCAAGCCCCTGGCCTGAGCACCCGCTCCACACCCCACGACCGACGCGCCACAATCCTTCCAACACAGATCCCATTTCCCATGGCCCACAAGAAAGGCACCGGATCCACCCGCAACGGCCGCGACTCCAACGCCAAGCGTCTCGGCGTCAAGGCCTATGGCGGTGAAACCGTCTCCGCCGGCTCGATCCTGATCCGCCAGCGCGGCACCTCAGTGCTGCCCGGCACCAACGTCGGCCGCGGTTCCGACGACACCCTCTTCGCCCTGGTGGATGGGGTGGTGAACTTCGACTCGATCAAGCGCAGCCTGCGCAACCGCAAGCGCATCAACGTGGCGGCGGGCTGAGCGGCAGCCGACTGGGGAGCGTCAGGCCAGCCGGTAGGCCCGGGTGGTGATCAGCAGCGGGTGAAACAGCTCCAGAAAGCGGCTCTGGAGGGTGCGGAAAAACCGCTCCACCATCACGGGATCATCGATGTGAAAGGGATACTCACCGTGGTGTCCCTTGAAGAAATACCAGTTGAGCAGGGCCACCGCGTCCTGGTCCATCCGCTCTGCGAACTCCTCGAGCTGGGCCGCCGGATCGCTGAGGTGTTCCAGCACATCGAGGCACACCAGCGTGTCGAACTGCGCGGGCAGGGCAGGATCCTGGAGATCGCGGGCGCAGCGCAGTTTCCCCGCCAGCCCGAGCCGCTCGGCCCGTTCCGCCACGAACCTGCGGTTGTGGGGATTCAGGTCCACAAACCACACCCGCTCCACCGCCCCCAGGCCGGCGGCGGCCAGGGCGTGGCTGCCAATGCCACCACCGAAGTCCAGCACCTGGCCCCGGGCGAAGCGCTGCTGCAGGCGCAGGGTGTCGGCGATGTAGTCGGCACTGTCCAGGTGCCAGGCGGCCAGCTCCAGCAGATGGGCGCTGCCCACCGTCTCCTCATAGAAGCGGCCGACCAGCTCCGGATCAAAGCCACCGGGATGCAGGGCTGCCAGCTCGGCGATGCTGTGGGGGAGGCGCCGCTCCAGATCGTCAAGGGAGAGGGCGAGGTGATCGGCCAGCTGCTGGCGAAGCGCGAAGCCATCCCGCAGGAACCCTTCCACGCTGAGCACGCTGCTGAGATCCTGCTGCACCTGTTCCGTCACCGCCGCTCTGCTGCCGACCGGGCCAAGTTACGCATCACCGAGCTCCGCGCCGGCCCCCGGCACCTCCAGCCAGCGGCGCAGCCAGCCCACCAGCAGATAAAAGGGCAGGGTGTCCACCAGCGCTGCCAGGGCTTTGAACAGATAGCCGCTGGCGATGTAGCTGGCCAGCTGGGGCAGCACCGGCGCCTCCGCCCGCAGTGGCAGCAGGTGGTTGGCGTAGTGGCTGATCAGCACCACGGCACTGGTGTCCACCAGCTGGCTCACCAGGGTGGAGCCGTTGTTGCGCAGCCACAGCGCCTTGCCGTCGCTGACGCGCTTCCAGAAGTGAAACAGGCGCACATCGGTGAACTGGGCGGCCATGTAGGCCGCCATCGAGGCCCCCACGGCACCGAAGGCCAGCCGTCTCACCTCGAAGAAGGTGGCCTCCGGCGCTCCGCTCAGACCCGGCAGAGTGCCTCCCAGCCAGAGGATCAGCACGATCCAGCCGTTGAGGATCAGGCCCACCCACACCAGCTGACTGGCCCGCCGCTCGCCCCAGAGCTCACTGATCAGATCGGTGCACAGGAAGGTCACCGGATAGGGCAGGGCCCCCACCGCCACCACGATCGGCCAGGAACCGATCGTGCCCAGCTGCAGGAAGCGGGTGAGGCCGAGGATGTTGAGCATCCCCATGGTGCCCAGGAACAGCCCCGCCAGCACCAGGAACACCAGCTCGCGGCGCTGCTGCAGAGTCATGGCCGTGGAGCATGGAGGCTTCAGGCTGACGCGTGCGGCCATGGCTGACCAGCCCTGCGGCTTCCTGGTGCTCGACAAACCGGCGGGACTCAGCTCCCACGCCTGCGTGAGCCGGGTGCGGCGGGCCTTCGGCCTGCGCCGGGTGGGCCACGGCGGCACTCTGGATCCGGCGGTCACCGGCGTACTGCCGATCGCCCTGGGGCCGGCCACCCGGTTGCTGCCCTACCTGAGCGGCGACAAGACCTACCGGGGGGTGGTGCAGCTGGGCCTCACCACCGCCAGCGACGACCTGCAGGGGGAGGTGCTCGAGCAGCGTGCCGTGCCGGAGCTGGACGCGGCCGCACTGAACGGAGTGCTGGAGCGGTTTCGGGGGGCGATCGAGCAGGTGCCGCCGCAGGTGTCGGCGGTGCATGTGGACGGCGAGCGCGCCTACCAGCGTGTGCGGCGGGGCGAGAGCCTGACCCTGACGGCGCGGCCGGTGCTGATCCGGCGCCTGGAGCTGCTGGGCTGGGATCCCGCCAGCGGCCGGCTGGAGCTGGAGGTGACCTGCTCGGCAGGCACCTACATTCGCTCCCTGGCCAGGGATCTGGGGGTCGTGCTGGGCTGTGGCGGCACCCTGGCCAGCCTGCGGCGCACGACTGCTCTGGGCTTCAGCCTGGAGCAGGCGCTGCCGCTGGATTCCCTCGAGCAGGCTCCCCCCCCTGCCCTCCTGGAGCCCCTCTCGGCCCTGGCCCACCTGCCCAGCCAGCGGCTCAGCGGCACGCAGCTGGCCGACTGGCGCTGCGGCCGCCGCCTGGCCGCTGAACAACCAGGTGCCCCCGCCTTGATGGAGGGCCAGGTCCTGATGGAGGGCCAGGCCGTGGTGGTGGTGACCCCGGATGGCAATCTGGCCGGTATGGCCCGGGTCACTGCCGACGGCCAGCTGCAGCCAAAGCTGGTGCTCGAGGCGGCCGGGTGATCCCGATCGTCGCTCCCTCCCGCCCCATCCCGCCATGGCCGGCCACAGCAAATGGGCCCAGATCAAGCGCACCAAGGCGGTGGTGGATGCCAAGCGGGGAGCACTGTTCACCCGCCTGGGCCGGGAGATCACGGTGGCGGCCCGGGGCGGCTCCGATCCGGCGGGCAATTTCCAGCTGCGCACGGCGATCGAGAAGGCCAGGGCGGCCGCGGTGCCCAACGCCAACATCGAGCGGGCGATCGCCAAGGGCTCCGGTCAGCTGAGCGGCGGGGCCGAGTGCTTCGAGGCCGTGCGCTACGAGGGCTATGGGCCCGGCGGCGTGGCCGTGCTGGTGGAGGCGTTCACCGACAACCGCAATCGCACCGCCGCCGACCTGCGGCTGGCCTTCGGCAAGCACGGGGGCAATCTGGGCGAGACCGGCTGTGTGGGCTACCTGTTCGAGCAGCGCAGCGTGGCCTGGGTGCAGCTGCCAGGACTCGATGAGGAGCAGCTGCTGGAGATCCTCGTGACCCTGGAAAGCGAGGCTGGCGTGACCGTTCTGGGCTACGAGCTGGGGGTTGGCGGCCCGGCGGGCCAGGGCGAGGCGGCTGAGGTGGTGGCGCCCTTCGAGCAGCTGGAGGCCCTGCAGGACGGCCTGCGCGGCAAGGGGCTGAGCGTGAACGGCTGGGAACACCGCTGGATCCCCCAGCTGAGCTGCCCACTCAGCGATCCCCAGCAGCTGCGGGTTTGCCTGCGCATGCTCGATGCCCTCGAGGAGCTCGATGACGTGCGCGCCGTGACCACCAACCTGGAGGCTGACGCCGGCCTGTTGGAGGAGCTGATGGCCTGAGCCGGCGGCCCGGTCGGCTCAGGCGGCGCCGGCCACGCCACCGAGGGCGGCCCGATCGGCGATCACGGCCACGGCCGGGTGGCCCTGGAGCCAACTGGCCGGCAGCTCCGGCGAGGGCTGCTGGCGCAGCAGGCGCCCGAGCACATCCGCCTTGGCAGCGCCGCTGACCACCAGCAGGATGCGGTCGGCCGCCAGGATCTCCGCCAGGCCGAGGGTGATGGCCCGCTCGGGCACCGCGGCGGGATCGGCGGCGAAGGCGCCGGCATTGTGCCGGCGGGTGGCAGCGCTGAGCCGCACGGGCCGGCAGCGGCTAGTGGCGGCGCAGGGCGGCTCATTGAAGCCCACGTGGCCGTTCACCCCCAGGCCGAGCAGCTGCAGGCCGATGCCGCCGCTGGCAACGATCTCGGCGGCGTAGCGCGCGGCCTCGGCCAGCGGATCGGGCGCCAGGCCATCAGGCAGCCGCACGCTGGCGGGATCCAGCCCCAGCGGCTCCGTCAGACGGCTGTGCATGAAGGCGGCGAAGGAGCCTGGATGGGTGCGGCCCAGGCCTAAATACTCATCGAGGTTGTAGCTCAGCCAATGGCGGCGCAGGTGCTGGCGCTGCTCATCCGGCAGCCTCCGCGCGGCCTCCACCAGGGCGGAGTACACGGGCACCATGGTGGAGCCTGTGGCGAGGCCCAGGGGGCGCGGCTCCGGCACCAGGGCATGGGCGAGCAGCTCCCGGGCCACATGGCTGGCCGCGGCCCCGCTGTTCTCCAGGGCGGTGAGCGCCAGACGCAGGGGTACCGAAGCACTCAAGCGGACTCAGGGCTGCCCGAACGGACGCAGCACCGTACCCCGGTAGTAGTGGCTGAGGATGCGCTCATGGCTCTCGCCCCGGCGGGCCATGGCCAGGGCGCCCCACTGGCTCATGCCCACGCCGTGGCCGAAGCCGCGGCCCACCGCCAGCAGCGTCGGCTGGGGTTCGGGGCGAGCACGACCCCCCGCCAGGGAGTTGGCGGCGGGGCCAGCAGCGGCACCGGCAGCCTTAACCACGGGAATCGGCATCCGCGGTGTGGCACCTTCAGACGGCACGATCGGTATCCCCATCGGCGCTGGCGGCAGCGGCAGCGACTGGGCCAGGGCAGGCTGGGCATCGAGCACCTGGAAGCGCACCTGGGTGCTGCGCAGCCCCAGGCGCGAGCGCAACTGGGGACCGGTCACCACCAACGTGCCCCTGGGGCCCACCACCCGGGCCTGCCGCACCCGGCCCGTGGCGGTGGTCGCCAGCACGTCGATGCGGTACACCCCACCCGTTTCCGCGAAGGCCTGGCGCAGCCGGTCGGCCGGCAGCTGCTCCTGCCACTGATGCACCGGACTGTCGTGATCGAAATCGGGCACGCTCACCAGGTAGGGGAGCTGCTGCTGCCAGATGTCGCCACTGTTCTCGGTGAGGCCGCCGCTGCTGCTGTGAAACACCGTGTTGGCGAGGTTGGAGCCGAACATCAGCACCTGACCGCGGGTGCTGTCCACGGCCTTGCGGGTGGAGGCGGTCTCCGCCTCCAGGCCCTTGTACACCTGGCTGCTGACCGTGGCCTTGAGGTCGTAGGCCGCGGCGGGCTTGAGCTGGCGCAGGGCGTAGGTGCGGGCGGCCACGGCCTGGGCCCGCAGGGCCTCCTGGGGCCAGCTGGCGGGCATCTCGCTGCCCACCACGCTGGGCAGATAGGTCTCCAGCGGCACGTGGTTGATGGCCTGCAGCTTGCCGCCGGAGACCAGCAGGCGCAGCCGGCCCGGATAGCGGCGCTGCTGCAGCTGGAAGACCCCGGCGGAGTCGGGGCGGCTGCCGGGAACGGGCTCCAGCCAGTAGGCCGAGGACGCGGGCAGCGGGACGCTGCCAGGGGCCGAGCCGCCGCCGGCCCCTGGCAGCAGCAGGCGCACGGCCCCACCCTGCACGGACACCGTGGCGGTGGTGCCGGAGGGGAGTTGCACGCCACCGGGCTGGATCCGCAGCGGCTGGCCGAGGGAGGCGAGCGAGAGGGTCGGGCCTTCCGCCAGCAGCACCCTCACGTCAGGCTCACCGGAACGGGCCTGGAGGGCGGAGTCGCCGGAGACCACGGCCGGAACGGAGACGGCCACCAGCGCCAGCACCGGTGTCCAGGGGCGCAGGAACAGCGACACGGCGAACGTTCAACTGGGTCGCCCATTGTGGCTGGCGTGGCAACATGCGCCAGAGGCCCTCCCCCCGTGCAGGTCACGTTTCTCGGCACCAGTTCCGGGGTGCCCACCCGGGGCCGCAACGTCTCCGCCGTGGCCCTGCGTCTGCCCCAGCGGGCCGAACTCTGGCTGTTTGACTGCGGCGAGGGCACCCAGCACCAGTTCCTGCGAAGCGACCTGCGGGTGAGCCAGCTGCGGCGGATCTTCGTCACCCACATGCACGGCGACCACGTGTTCGGGCTGCCGGGCCTGCTGGCCAGCCTGGGTCTGGCGGGCACCTGCCCGGGCATCGACCTCTATGGCCCCGATCGGCTGCGCGATTTCCTCGAGGGGGTGCTGCACACCAGCTCCACCCGCATCAGCTATCCCCTGCGCCACCATCGGGTGGCACAGGCGGCCGCCTCCGGCACAGCGGTGCTGGAGCTGGAGGACATCAGCGTGCGCTGCACCCCGCTGACCCACCGGGTCCCCGCCTTCGCCTACCGGGTGGATCAGAAGCCCCGCCCCGGGCGCTTCGATGTGGCCAAGGCCAGGCAGCTGGGCATTCCCCCCGGCCCGATCTACGCCCGGCTGAAGCAGGGAGCCAGCGTCACCCTGGAGGACGGGCGGATCATCAACGGCGCCAGCCTCTGCGGTCCGGAGCGTCCGGGAGCGAGCGTTGTGTACTGCACCGACACGGTGTTCTGTGAGGCGGCTGTGCAGCTGGCGGCAGGGGCGGATCTGCTGATCCACGAGAGCACCTTCGCCCACGCCGAGGCCGAGCTGGCCTTTGCCCGACAGCACTCCACCACCACCATGGCGGCCCAGACTGCCCTGGCCGCAGGGGTGAGGCAGCTGGCCCTCACGCACTTCAGCCCCCGCTACGTGCCCGGCAACGCCGTCACCCCCGACGATCTGCTGGCGGAGGCACGGGCGATCTTCCCCGACACCGTGCTGGCCCGGGATTTTCTGAGCATCGAGGTGCTGGCCGAGGAGCCGGAAGCGGCCGCCGTCGATGGGGCTGGCGCCTGAGCCTGCAACAGTTGTCCCGAATCCGGAGCGCAGCCCCCGGCCCCCGTGATACAAGGTCTGCGACGCGGTTGTCACCGCCAACCCTCCGGTTCTCCCCATGGCCTCGACCCCTCCGGCCTCTGCCACCCTCTTCCTCCACCGGTCCCTGCGCGCCGGCCTGCGCACGCTGCTGGCTCTGCCCCTGGTGCTGCTGCTCTGCGTGGGCTTCGGCGGGCAGGCCCTGGCCGCCCAGTGGACCACTGAGCAGCTCACAGTGCCGTCCGCTCCTGACGGCAGCACCGTGACCTTCACGGAGCAGGAGATCAAGGCCGGACGCCGGCAGTTCAACACCAGCTGCGGCGAGTGCCACGCCGGCGGCATCACCAAGACCAACCAGAACGTGGGCCTGGATCTCGAGACCCTGGCCCTGGCCACCCCCGCACGGGACAACGTGGAGGCCCTGGTGGACTACATGAAAGACCCCACCAGCTACGACGGCGAGTACTCGATCGCCGATGTGCACCCCAGCATCCGCAGCAGCGACATCTTCGTGAAGATGCGCGATCTGGACGACGAGGACCTGCGTCT
>JAWOBH010000203.1:0-7642 GCA_046498125.1 Prochlorococcaceae cyanobacterium
ACGCATCCGCCGCGGCTTTGTGATTCTCCAGCGTCTCCAGGATTATCTGCGCCAGCGCAACGTGGCCTCGCTCAGCCAGATGGAAGCCAGCCTGGGGGTTTCAGCCGCTGCACTGCACGGAATGCTGGATCTGCTGGAGCGCAAGGGACGGGTTCAGAAGATGCCGCGCCCGCAGCGCTGCCATGGTTGCACGCTCTGTGAGGGCAAGGCGCTGGACTTCTATCGATGGCAGGCCAGCCCAACGGATCCCCATCCGGACGGCACCGATGGTTGCTGTCCTGCCCAGATCCCGCCGGGCTGAGCCGGCCTGCCGTTTCCGGCCTTCCGTTTCCGCCCCGTTCGCACTCCCTTCTGGTTCTATCTCCGCCGCTGGGCCAGCAGGCCGTGGCGGGGGGCCAGCACCATCACCAGCAGGAACTGGAGCGTCTGCACCACCACGATGCAGCCGGCCGTGGAGGCATCGAACCAGTAACTGCAGTAGATCCCCAGCACGGTGGCGGTCACGGCCGAGAGCACGGCCAGCCAGGTCATGCGATCGAAGCGGTCGGTGAGCAGGTAGGCCGTGGCCCCCGGCGTCACCAGCATCGCCACCACCAGGATGATGCCCACCGTCTGCAGGCCGGCCACCGCCGCCAGGCTCACCAGGGTGAGCAGCAGGTAGTGGAGAACGCCGGTATTGAGGCCAATGGTGCGGGCATGGCTGGGATCAAAACAGAACAGCAGCAGATCGCGGCGCAGCAGCAGCAGCACCAGCAGACAGCCCGCACTGATCACCACGGTCTGCACCAGGTCGGCGTCGGTGATGCCCAGCAGATTGCCGAACAGGATGTGGGTAAGGTCCACGCTGCTGCGGATCTTGGAGATCAGCACCAGCCCCAGGGCGAAGAAACCGGTGAACACCAGGCCGATCACCGTGTCCTCCTTCACGCGGGTGTGCTGCTTGATTCCACCGATCACACCCACCGACCCCACGCCGAACACAAACGCCCCCAGGGCGAAGGGCAGACCCAGGGCATAGGCGATCACCACCCCGGGCAGCACGGCGTGGGACACCGCATCCCCCATCAGGGCCCAGCCCTTGAGGGTCATGAAGCAGGAGAGCACGGCGCAGACCACCGCCACCACGATGCCGATGGCCAGGGCCCGCTGCATGAACTGCATCTCCAGGGGCTGAATGAGGGGCTGGAGCAGGGAGCCGAGCAGCGGATTGAGCAACAGATCCATCAGCTGGGGGCGGAGGTGGAGGGCGCCGCGGTGAAGGTGCGCAGCAGGTTGGCCTGGGTGAACACCTCCGAGGTGTCGCCGTAGGCCAGCACCGTGCGGTTGATCAGCACCACCCGGTCGCAGAAGCTGGGGATCGACTCCAGGTCGTGGGTGGCGATCAGCACGGTGGCCCCCTGATCGCGCAGGGCGACGAGCAGGTCAATGATCATCCGCTCGGTGCTGATGTCCACACCGCTGAACGGCTCATCGAGCAGCAGCACACCGGCGCCCTGGGCCAGGGCCCGGGCCAGGAAGGCCCGCTTGCGCTGGCCGCCGGAGAGGGCGCCGATCTGCCGCTCCCGCAGGGGCCAGAGGTCCACCCGCTCCAGGGCGATCTGCACGCGGCGGCGGTCCTCAGCGGAGGGCCAGCGCAGCAGGCCCATGCCGCCATAGCGGCCCATCATCACCACATCCCACACGCGGATCGGGAACTGCCAGTCCACCTGCTCGCTCTGGGGCACGTAGGCCACCAGCTGGCGGCGCTGGGCCTGGCGCAGGCTGCAGCCTGCGATGCGGATGCTGCCGCTGATGGGCTTGAGAAAGCCCATCAGGGCCTTGAACAGCGTGGTCTTGCCGGCCCCGTTCATGCCCACCAGGCCGCAGATGCTGCCGGCCTGGAGCTCCAGGGTCACATCCACCACCACCGGGCGGCCGTTGTACCCCACGCTGAGGTGGTCGACGGCGATGCCGGCGAGGCCTTGGAGAGCGGCAGCGAAGCGGTCAGGACTGGCCATTGGGATTGAGACCCTGCACCAGAGTCTTGGCGTTATGGCGCAGCATGTCGAGATAGGTGGGCGCCGGGCCGTCCGGCTCGGAGAGGGAGTCCACATAGAACACCCCGGCGAAGCGGGCGCCGGTCTCCTCGGCCACGCGGCGCTGGGGCCGGTCGTCGACCGTGCTCTCACAGAACACGGCCGGCACCTGGCGCTCGCGCACGGTGCGGATCACCCGTTCCATCCGCTGGGGGGTGACCTCCGTTTCCGCGTTCACCGGCCAGAGATAGGCCTCGTCGAGGCCGTAGTCGGCAGCCAGGTAGCTGAGGGAGCCCTCGCAGCTCACCAGCAGGCGCCGGTCGGCCGGCAGCACGGCCAGCTGCTCGCGCAGGTCATCGTCGAGCACCTTCAGCTCGGCGGTGTAGTCGGCGGCGCAGCGCCGGTAGGTGTCGGCGTTGTCGGGATCGAGGCGGATGAAGGCGTCGCGGATGTTGGCCACATAGGTGATGGCCTGCCGGGGGGACATCCAGGCGTGGGGATTGGCCTTGCCGGCGCCGGCGTCGGCACTGATCGGGATCAGCTCCACCCCCTCGCTCACCACCACCTGATCCGCACCGGTGGCACTGTCGAGAAAGCGCTGCGCCCAGAGCTCCAGATTGAGGCCGTTCACCAGCACCAGCTGGGCGTCCTGGGCCCGGCGCAGGTCACTGGGGGTGGGTTCATAGCTGTGGATCTCCGCCCCGGGCCGGGTGATCGACTCCACCTGCAGCTTGTCGCAGGCGACGTTGTCGGCGAGGTCGGCCAGCACGGTGAAGCTGGTGAGCACCAGGGGCTGCCCGTCCGCCTCTGCCCCCTCCTGGCTGCGGGGCTGACTGCAGGCCACCAGCAGCAGCGCCACAGCCAGCGCGCTGGCGGGGGCCAGACGGCGGCCGGTGCCAGGGGGCAGGGAGCGAAGCCTGAGGGGTGGAGCCATCGGATCAACCGGGCGAACTGCGCAGGATGCAATGTGCGCAGTTCAACACATAATGAACGTAGTGGCCTCCGTTGACGTCTTTAAGAGCTGAAAGGTTCTGCAACATTGATGAATGTGCTCTGGTCGGGCTGAGGCCATCACGGCACTGCCCTGACCCGATGGGCCGGCTCCCCCAAAGGGCTGTCCACCGCTGCCAGGGTGTCGACCCTGGAGATCGAGGCGATCTCGATCAGCCCCCGAAGGCCTGGCGCAGCTCCTCCACGTTGGCGCGCATCACCCGCAGGTAGGTGCCGGGATCGCGGGAGTCCTCCTCCGAGCCGGTTTCCAGGGGATCGAACACGCTCACGCGCACGCCCAGATCCGCGGCCAGGGCATTGAACGAGCGGTTGCCCTCCTGGGGTTCGCTGAGCAGGGCCTGCAGATCGCTGCCCTCGACAATCTCGCTCACCCGGCGCAGGTCGGCGGGGGTGGGATTGATCTCGGGCACATCCACCACGAATTCAGCCTGGAGGTTGTAGCGCTCGGCGAAGTAGGGGGCAAAGTCGTGGAAGGCCACGAAGGTCTTGCCGCTAAACGGAGCCAGCTCGGCGGCGATGGATGCATCCAGATCGCGCAGCTCGGCGATGGTGGCCTCGGCGTTGCGGCGGTAGCCGTCGGCGCAGCTGGGATCGGCCTCCACCAGCCCGTCGCGGATGTTCTCCACCTGCTGCACGGCACGCAGGGGGTCGAGCCAGATGTGGGGGTTCACCGCCCCATGGCTGTGACCGTGGTCATGGCCGTGGTCATCGCCGTGATCGTCACTGTCGATGGTGGCCACGCCGCGGCTGCTGTCGATCACCGTGAGCCCGGCGTTCTCCGCCGACGCCACCAGCTTGTCGAGGAAATCCTCCATCTCCAGTCCGTTCTTCACCAGCACCTGGGCCTGGCGCAGGGCCACCAGATCGCCGGGACGCGACTGGAAGTCGTGGGGGCCGGTGCTGGGGGGGATCAGGGCGCTCACCTCGGCGCAATCTCCGGCCACTGCCCGGGTGAACAGGGTGATCGGCAGGAAGGTGGTGACCACCCGCAGATCAGCGCTGGTCTCGCCCGTCTGGCCTCCATCAGCACCGGGGCCGGTGGCCGGGGCGCAGGCGGCGAGCAGCAGGCCCAGGGCCGCGGCGGCCACCAGCCGCCGCCGCGGGACACCCCCCAGCAGGGAGCGGAAGGGAGAAGTCATGGGACAGCGACAACACGGTCTGCCACCATAAATGAGAATGATTCCCAGGCTGGGCTCGCTTCATGGCTTGTGAGCTGTCCGCCGGCGGGGCGGCGATCGTGGTGGTGGGCGCCGGCCCCCAGGCCCTCTGCCTCTGCGCCCAGCTGCTGCGCAAGCGGCCCCGCTGGCGGCGCCACCTGCGGGTGATCGATCCAGCGGGAGGCTGGCTGCACAGCTGGCACCGCCAGATGGACCGCCTGGAGGTGCCGGTGCTGCGCTCGCCGGCCCCCCACCATCCCCATCCCAACCCCAACGCCCTGCGGGACTACGCCCACAGCCGGGGGCGCGGCCAGCAGCTGCACGGCCCCTTCGGCCAGCCCCACAGCGAGCTGTTCGGGGATTTCTGCCGGCACCTGATCGACACTGAGGACCTGGCCGGCCTGGTGCACCCCGGCCAGGCGAGCGTGCTGCGGCTGCCGGCCAGCCGGGGCGGGTCCCTGGAGCTCAGCCTGGCCAGCGGTGAGCGCCTGCAAGCCCGCCATCTGGTGCTGGCCGCCGGGCCCGGGGAGGCCCGCTGGCCGGCCTGGGCCCTTGATCTGCCAGCGCTGCATCCGCCCGCCGCCCTGCAGCACAGCCACACCCTCAACCTGCCCGCCCTGGGCCCCCTGGATGGGGAGCGCGTGCTGGTGGTGGGGGGCGGCCTCACAGCCGGCCATCTGGCCCTCGGCGCCCTGGCCCGGGGGGCGACGGTGGAGCTGCTCTGCCGCCGCCGGCTGCGGGTGCAGCCCTTCGACAGCGACCCCGGCTGGCTGGGCCCGAAGCGGCTCAAGGCCTTCACGGCGGAGCCCAGCTGGCAGCGGCGCCGGCAGCTGGTGCGCCAGGCCCGGGGCGGCGGCTCGCTCACCGCTGAGGTGCGGCAGCGGCTGGAGCCGGCCCGCCGCGACGGCCGCCTGCGCCTGCACGAGCAGCGCCAGGTGCGGCAGCTGCGTTGGTGCGGCAGCCACTGGCAGGTGGCCTGCGGCGATGGCGGCCCCCTGGAGGTGGAGCGCATCTGGCTGGCCACCGGGCATCAGCAGGGCGTCAGCCACCAGCCGCTGCTGCGGCAGCTGCTGCGGCAGCGGCCCCTGGAGCTGGTGGACGACTGGCCCGTGGTCAGCCCGGCGCTGGAGTGGCCCGGAACCGGAGTGTTCGTGATGGGAGGCCTCAGCGCCCTGCAGCTCGGTCCGGCGGCGGCCAACATCCACGGCGGCCGGGAGGGAGCCCGGCGGATCAGCGCCGGCCTGCTGCACCGCTGAGCCCCGATCGCATCCGCCCCACCCGGCGGAGCCCTCCCCCGGGCAGCGCTCTTCCTCGGGCGGGGCCGTGCAGAATCCACCCCGACGGCACCCCGGAGCGATGGCGTTCAACGTTCTGACACGCCTGAACACCGCCTGGGCCCTGTTCCAGGGTCTGTTGCTGGAGGCCATTCCCTTCCTGCTCATCGGCGTGCTGATCGCCTCCCTGGCCCGCTGGTTCAGCCCTGGTGGTGCCTGGCTGCGGCGTCTGCCGTCGCACCCGGTCACCGGCCCGCTCACCGGTGCCGCCCTCGGCTTCGCCCTGCCCGCCTGCGAGTGCGGCAACGTGCCCGTGGCCCGGCGCCTGCTGGTGGGCGGCGCCCCGGTGGGCACGGCCCTGGGCTTTCTGTTCGCGGCGCCGGTGCTCAACCCGATCGTGATCGCCAGCACCTGGGCGGCCTTCCCGGATCAACCCTGGCTGATGCTGGCCCGGCCGGCGGGGGCGGTGCTGGTGGCCCTGGGGCTGGCCCTGCTGCTGCGGCTGCTGCCCGAGGCCGTCCTGCTGCGCTCGGATCTGCTGGAGGAGCGCCGCCTCAACCAGCCCCTGGCCAGCGTCAGCCTGCTGGAGCGCCGCGCCGGGGTGATCGGCCTGCCCGAGGAGGCACCCCCCACCCTGCCCAGCCAGCCGCCGTCCAGCTGGCAGGAGGTGCTGCGCCACGGCGGCCGCGAGTTTCTCAACCTGGCCCTGCTGCTGGTGGCCGGCTGTGCCGTGGCCGCCCTGGTGCAGGCGCTGCTGCCGCGCCAGTGGCTGCTGGCGGTGGGCGGGGCGCCCACGCTCTCGGTCGTGGCCCTGATGGCCCTCAGCCTGGTGCTCTCGGTGTGCTCGAGCGTGGATGCCTTCCTGGCCCTCGGTTTCGCCGCCCAGGTCACCCCCGGCGCCCTGCTGGCCTTCCTGCTGCTGGGCCCGGTGATCGACATCAAGCTGGTGGGGCTGCTGAGCCTCCTGTTCCGCGGCAAGGGGCTGGTGCTCACGGCAGCCGGCTCCGGGGTGCTGGTGCTGCTGATCGGTCAGTGGGTGAACCTATGGCGGCTGTGATGCGCGGGCTGGTCCTGGGCCTGTGGGCCGTGGTGCTGCTGCAGAGCAGCGTTGACGGCCGGCTGGATCTGCTGCTGCGGGCCGCCTTCCACCCCCTGGTGAGCAGCGCCGGCGGCGTGCTGCTGATGCTGGCGGTGGTGCAGGTGCTGGTGGGGCTGCGGCAGTGGCGCGGAGGCGGCGAGCCCGTGAGCGGCCAGGAGCGCCGCCTGAGTGTGGCCACGGCCCTCATCGCCGCGCTGCTGATCGCCCTGCCGGCCAATCCCTCCTTCGCCGATCTGGCCAGCCAGCGGCCGGCCGACGAGACGAGCGACGAAAGCCTCTCCTTCGTGCTGCCGCCGGCTCAACGCAGCCTCACCGACTGGGTGCGGATGCTGCGCAGCCAGCCCGATCCCCAGCTGTTCGACGGCGACCCGGTGCGCATCAGCGGCTTCGTGCTGCCCATGCCCGACAGCCCGCCCCAGCTGGCCCGGCTGCTGGTGCGCTGCTGCCTGGCCGATGCCACCCCGGTGGGCCTGCGGGTGCGCTGGCCGGTGGGCGAACCCCTGCCCCGGGCCGATCAGTGGCTGGCCATCGAGGGGCGCATGGCCGTCGATGGCGGACAGCTGGAGGTGGTGCCCGAGCACATCCAGCCGATCCCCAGGCCGGCCCGCCCCCTGGAGCCATGACCCGCCTCCCCGGACTGTCCCGGCTGTCGCTGCCCCGGCCCTCGCGGCCGCTGCTGCTGGCCCTGGGGCTGCCGGCCCTGCTGGTGGTGGCCCAGCAGCAGCTGCTGGTGCGCCAGCCACCCCAGCTGGAAGCGCTGGGCAACGCCCCGGCCAGCTCCGGGCCGGCGGCCCTGCAGGCCCGCTTCAGCCGGCCGATGCAGGCGGCCAGCCTGAAGCAGACCGGCCGCCTCAACCCTCCCCTGGCCCACAGCTGGCTGGGCAGCGGCAGCACCCTGCTGCTCAGCCTCGCCGAGGGCCAGCGCATCGAGACCCCGCTGGAGCTGGAGCTGGGCGGACGGGATGAACGGGGCCTGGCCCTGCCACCGAGCCGCTGGCACTGGGATCCCCGGCCGCGGGTGCTGGCGGTGGTGGCGGCGGCGGGCGGCGAGCAGCTGCAGCTGCGCGAGCACGACGGCAGCTGGCG
>JAWOBH010000210.1:0-10645 GCA_046498125.1 Prochlorococcaceae cyanobacterium
CGGCGAGTTCATCCGCGCCACACGCGGGGAGGGCATCATGAGCCACTCCTTCCTCGACTACCGGCCGATGCAGGGTGAGTTCGACACCCGTCGCAACGGTGTGCTGGTGGCCTTCGAGGAGGGAACGGCCACCTTCTATGCCCTCAAGAACGCGGAGGATCGCGGCCAGTTCTTCATCACCCCCGGCACCAAGGTGTACAAGGGCATGATCGTGGGTGAGAACACCAGGCCCCAGGACCTGGAGATCAACGTCTGCAAGGCCAAGCAGGTCACCAACATCCGCTCCGCCGGCGCTGAGGTGCTCGACACCCTGCAGGCCCCGATGCAGATGACCCTGGAGCGGGCTCTGGAATACATCGGACCTGACGAGATGCTGGAGGTGACGCCGGAATCGATCCGGCTGCGCAAGCTGCCGGTGAAGAAGGCCGCCCGCCGTTGACGGTGGACCCGGAGGAGCTGCGGTTGCTGGCCGATCCGCGGCTGCAGGAGGCCATCCGCCTGTTCAACGCCGCCGACTGGTACGCCTGCCATGACGGCTTCGAGGAGCTCTGGCATGAAACTGCCGGCCCCATGCGCCCGGTGCTTCAGGGCATTCTTCAGATCGCCGTGGGCCAGCTGCACCATGCCAACGGCAACAACCGGGGGGCCACCGTGCTCACCGGTGAGGGGCTGGGGCGGCTGCGCACGGCAGGAGCCCAGGCCCTGGGCCTGAATCTGGCTGCCCTGAGCACCAGCGCCCGCCAGTGGCTCGCGGTTCTGCAGGCTGGCGAGGCCGCCAACCTGCCGCCCCCGACCCTGGTTCCCGTTTCGGCGGATGCCGATGGGCCACGCCGGTAGATTTTGCTGATTGCCCCCCGTTCAGCTGTCCTTCCCCTTTCCCGTGCGCCCTGTCTCCTCGCTGAGCCCAGGTTCCCTGGCGGGTCTTGGCCTCAGCGCCCTGTTGGTTTGGGGCGTCTTCCCCCCCGGTGTGCAGGCCCAGCCCGGAGAGGCCGGGGTCAACCCCGGCGCGGGGATCGTCTCGATCGAGTCCGACCTGCAGCGGGCCGACAACCTCACCGGGGTGATCACGGCCTCGGGGAATGTGCGCATCGTCTACCCCGATCGCCAGGTGGTGGCCACGGCTCGCCAGGCCCAGTACTTCAGCCGTGAGGGGCGGGTGGTGCTGAGCGGCGACGTGGATGTGATCCAGCTGGAGGGCCCGTCCATCCAGGCCGAGCGCATCACCTACCTGGTGGATCAGGAACGGGTGATCGCCGAACCCGCCAGCGGCGAGCAGGTGCTCAGCCGTTTTCCCGTGGCACCGCAGCGGCGCCAGGAGCCGGCCGCGCCGGCCCCATGAGCCTGGTCCTCGATGACGTGTTCCTGGCCCTCGGCGGCCGGGTGCTGGTCAACCATGTGTCGATCACGCTGGAGCCCGGCGAGGTGGTGGGCCTGCTGGGACCGAACGGGGCCGGCAAAACCACCACCTTCGGCCTCGTCACTGGTCTGCTGCGTCCCGACGAGGGGCGCGTGCTGCTGGATGGTCAGGACATCTCCCGGCTGCCGATGCCCCGCCGGGCCCGTCTCGGCATCGGCTACCTCCCCCAGGAGGCCAGTGTCTTCCGCCAGCTGAGCGTGCGCGACAACCTGTGCCTCACCCTCGAGGAGAGTGGCACCCCCAGCTCCCTGCGCCGCCAGCGCCTGGACACCCTGATCAGCGAGTTCCATCTCGGGGCCTTCGAGCATCGCCGCGGCTACCAGCTGTCCGGCGGTGAACGCCGCCGCTGTGAGGTGGCCAGGGCGCTGGCGGTGGGGGAGGCCGGTCCGCGCTTCCTGCTGCTGGATGAGCCCTTCGCCGGCGTGGACCCGATCGCCGTGGCCGATCTGCAGGAGCTGATCGCCGGGTTGCGCCGCCGCGGCATGGGCGTGCTGATCACCGACCACAACGTGCGCGAGACCCTGGCGATCACCGACCGGGCCTACATCCTCTCGGACGGGGCGATTCTGGCCTCGGGGCCATCGGCGGACGTGGGCCACGATCCCCTGGTGAGAATCCACTACCTGGGCGAGGGATTCCGGCTGTGACCATGGCGCGACGCGGCATCCGGAGCCTGACCGCCCCCTGGCGGAGGTTGGCGCTGATCGACCGCTGGCTGCTGGGCGAGCTGATCGGCCCTCTGCTGTTCGGCATCGGGGCCTTCACGGCCGTCTCGCTCTCGGTGGGGGCGGTGTTCGACCTTGTGCGCCGCATCGCCGAGTCGGGACTGCCGCTGAGCATCGCCCTGCAGGTGCTGGCCCTGGAGCTGCCCTCCTTCCTGGTGCTCTCCTTCCCGATGGCCACCCTGATGGCCTCCCTGCTCACCTACAGCAAGCTGTCGGGCAACAGTGAACTCACGGCCCTGCGCAGCGTGGGTGTGACCACCTGGCGCATGGTGCTGCCGGCTCTGGCCCTGGCCCTGGTGATGACCCTGCTCACCTTCGGTTTCAACGAGGCTGTGGTGCCCCACACCCTGCTCCAGGCCAAGGCCACCCTTGATCAGGCCGTGGGCCGGGCGGTGATGGGTGAGGACCGGGAGCGGGTGAGCTATTCGCGCTACGACCGGGTGACCCTGCCCGATGGCAGCCGTGAGCGCACGCTCACCCATTTCTTCTATGCCCAGCGGCTGAACCAGGGGGTGATGGAGCAGGTGACTGTGCTCGACCTCTCCCAGCCCGGCCAGCGGCTGATGCTCACCGCCGAGGAAGGCCGCTGGAACGAAGCCGAGGCGATGTGGGAATTCCTGGAGGGCAAGCTCTACGTGGTCAGTGAGCGGGGAGGCGAGAGCATCACCTCGGCGCGCTTCGATCGCTACCTCTATCCCCTGGGCAACCAGCCCCTGCGGGTCGCCCAGCTGCCCACCGACGCAGAGATGCTCACGATCGGTCAGGCCCGCACCGCCGAACGGCTGCTGCGGGAATCGGGCGATCCCCAGGCCGCCCGCAAGCTGCGGGTGCGCATCCAGGAGAAGTTCTCCTTCCCGGCGGTGTGCCTGGTGTTCGGGCTGCTGGGCAGCAGCCTGGGGGTGCGGCACAACGGGCGCCGCAGCCGCAGCCAGGGCTTCGGCATCAGTGTGCTGCTGATCTTCGGCTACTACGTGGTGGCCTTCAGCTTCAGCGCCATGGGCGTGAACGGCGCCCTGACGCCCCAGCTCGCTGCCTGGCTGCCGGTGGCCATCTTCCTGGTGATCGGCGCCGGCCTGCTGCGCCAGGCCAGCCGCTAGGCGTCAGACTGGACGGCAGGTATCTCCCAAACCTTGCTCGACCTGTTGCGTGACCCGGTGACGGCCCTTGGCCTCGCCGCTTTTTTCCTGCTGCTCACTGTGCTGCCGCTGGCCTTCTGGTCACTCAGCGGGGAGCGCAGCAGCCCCGGCGTGCGTCTGCTGGTGGCAGCCGCCAATCTCTGTCTCACGGCTCAGCTGGTGCTGCGCTGGCTGGATTCCGGCCACTTCCCGATCAGCAACCTCTACGAATCGCTCTGCTTCCTGGCCTGGGGCTGCACCCTGGTGCAGCTGCTGGTGGAGCGCAGCTGGCCCTCACCCCTGGTGCCGGCGGCGGCCACCCCGGTGGCCCTCGGTTGTGTGGCCTTCGCCAGCTTTGCCCTGCCAGACCGGCTGCAGGAAGCCTCTCCTCTGGTGCCGGCCCTGCGTTCCAGCTGGCTGATGATGCACGTGAGCGTGATCATGCTCAGCTATGCCGCCCTGCTGGTGGGATCCCTGCTCTCAGTGGCGGTGCTGTTCACCAGCCGCGGGCAGGAGCTGGAGCTGCGCAGCAGCTCGATCGGCAGCGGCGGGTTCCGCCAGGCCCGGCTGGCCAGCGACGGTCCGGGCGCCATGGCCGCCCCACTGCAGCTGAGCAGTGTGAAGATGTCGGTGGCGGAGCAGCTCGATTCCCTCAGCTACCGCACCATCACCGTGGGTTTCCTGCTGCTCTCGGTGGGCCTTGTGAGCGGTGCGGTCTGGGCCAATGAGGCCTGGGGCAGCTGGTGGAGCTGGGACCCGAAGGAAACCTGGGCCCTGATCTGCTGGCTGGTGTACGCCGCCTACCTGCACACCCGGCTGATCCGGGGCTGGCAGGGACGGAAGCCGGCGCTGGTGGCCAGCGCCGGGCTGGTGGTGATCACCGTCTGTTACATCGGCGTCAACCTGCTCGGAATCGGCCTGCACAGCTACGGCTGGTTCTTCGACAGCTGATCAGGCGGCCACAGGTTCAGGGCGCCGGCTGGCACGAATGCCGCGAATGGCCTCGGCGTAGTCGCTGGCGCCGAACACCCCGGAGCCGCTGACGATGGCATTGGCGCCGGCCTCGATCACCTTCCAGGCATTGGCGGGCTTGATGCCGCCGTCCACCTCGATCCAGGGATCCACCCCCTTCGCGTCGCACATCCGGCGCAGGGCGCGGATCTTGTCCACCTGGTTGTCGATGAAGCTCTGGCCGCCGAAGCCGGGGTTCACACTCATCACCAGCACCAGGTCGCAGAGCTCGAGGCAGTATTCGAGGGTGTCGATGGGGGTGCTGGGATTCAGCACCGCCCCCGCCATCTTGCCAAGGTCGCGGATCTGGGCCAGGTTGCGGTGCAGGTGGGGGCAAGCCTCCACCTGCACGGAGATGATGTCGGCACCGGCCTTGGCGAAGTCAGCCACGTACTTCTCCGGCTCCACGATCATCAGGTGAACGTCCAGGGGCTTGCTGGTGACGGGTCGCAGGGCCTGCACGATCAGAGGACCGATGGTGATGTTGGGCACGAAGCGCCCATCCATCACATCCACATGGATCCAGTCAGCGCCGGCCTGATCCACGGCGCGCACGTCATCACCCAGCCGGGAGAAATCGGCCGACAGGATCGACGGTGAGACCACCAGTGACTTCGCGCTCATGGGGATGCCGGCTAGGAAACATCCATTGTAGGAACGGGACCCACCAGGCCTTGCCGCTGCCCGCTGCCGCTCTCCGCGGGTGGTCCTGCCCGGGGGCTGACCATCCTGGGCAGGTCAGGGGCCGCTGATACGATGACCCCGCTTCAGGCCCGGGAGGCAGCGCAGGGGCGGGGTTCCGGGTACAGGGCTGACGGGCACTCCCGATCAGCGATCCGAGCACCGCTTCTGAGGTCAGGCTCCCGCGTCAGCCCCTTCCTCCCTGCCGGATCACCGTGGATCGCACCCTCATTCAGGAAATACTCGAGGTCGTTGAACAGGCGGCCATCGCCTCGGCCCGGCTCACGGGCATGGGGCTCAAGAACGAAGCCGATGCCGCGGCGGTGGAGGCCATGCGCGAGCGGATGCTCAGGATTCAGATGCAGGGCCGCATCGTGATCGGCGAGGGCGAGCGCGATGAGGCGCCGATGCTCTACATCGGCGAGGAGGTGGGCAGTGGCACTGGACCGGGGGTGGATTTCGCCGTGGACCCCTGTGAGGGCACCAACCTCTGTGCCAACAGCCAGCGTGGCTCGATGGCGGTGCTGGCGGCCTCCGATCGCGGCGGCCTGTTCAACGCTCCCGACTTCTACATGAACAAACTGGCCGCGCCCCCGGCGGCCAAGGGCAAGGTGGACATCCGCAAGTCGGCCACCGAGAACATCGAGATCCTCAGCCAGTGCCTGGGCATCCCCAAGAGCGATCTGGTGATCGTGGTGATGGACCGCGCCCGCCACAAGAGCCTGATCGCCGAGATCCGTGGCACCGGAGCACGGGTGCAGCCGATTTCCGACGGTGACGTGCAGGCGGCCATCGCCTGTGGCTTTGCCGGCACCGGTACCCACTGCCTGATGGGCATCGGCGCGGCCCCCGAGGGGGTGATCTCCGCCGCTGCCCTGCGGGCCCTGGGAGGTCACTTCCAGGGGCAGCTGGTGTACGACCCGGCCGTAGCCCAGACCAAGGAGTGGGAGGGGCTGACCCGTGAGGGCAACCTGGCCCGCCTGGCCGAGATGGGCATCAGCGACCCCGACAAGGTGTATGAAGCCCAGGAGCTCGCCTGCGGTGAGAATGTGGTGTTCGCTGCCTCCGGCATCACCGATGGCCTCCTGTTCGACGGCGTGAAGTTCGAGCCCGACTGCACCCGCACCAGCTCACTGGTGATCAGCACACTCGACAACACCGCGCGCTTTACCACCACAGTGCACATCAAGGAGGGAGCCCAGAGCATCTCCCTGCGCTGAGGCCCCCTCCCCGGCTGATCAGCCCCCTCTCCCTCTCTCCATGCACATCGCGGTTGTCGGACTGAGCCATCGCACTGCCCCGGTGGAGATCCGGGAGCGGCTCAGCATCCCGGAGCAGACGATGGAGGACTCCCTCCAGAAGCTCCGCAGCGACGATCAGGTGCTGGAGGCCTCCATCCTCAGCACCTGCAACCGGCTCGAGATCTACACCCTGCTGCGCAGTCCGGAGCAGGGGATCTCAGCGGTGAGCCAGTTCCTCAGCCAGGTCTCCGGCCTGGCCACCGAGGAGCTCTCCCCCCACCTGTTCACCTACCACCACGAGGACGCGGTGGGCCACCTGCTGCGGGTGGCCGCCGGACTCGATTCCCTGGTGCTGGGCGAGGGCCAGATCCTTTCCCAGGTGAAGCGGATGGTGCGCCTGGGGCAGGAGCACCACTCCCTCGGCCCGATTCTCAACCGCCTGCTCAACCAGGCCGTGAGCACCGGCAAGCGGGTGCGCACCGAAACCAAACTCGGTACGGGTGCCGTTTCGATCAGCTCCGCCGCCGTGGAACTCGCCCAGCTGAAGGTGGGACAGGCCCGCGGCGGCGACGAGTTGGTGCCGCTGGATCAGGAGCAGGTGGCCGTGGTGGGGGCGGGGCGCATGGCCCGCCTGCTGCTCCAGCATCTCCAGGCCAAGGGCTGCCGGGGGTTGGTGCTGCTCAACCGAACCGTCAGCCGTGCGGAACTGCTGGCGGCCGACTTCCCCGATCTGCCGGTGCAATGCCGCCCCCTGGAGGACCTCGACCACTGCCTGAGCACCTGCTCGCTGGTGTTCACCAGCACCGCGGCCGAGCAACCGATCATCTCCGCCCAGCGCCTCTGCGGGCTCAACCGGCGCAGCTCGCTGATGCTCATCGACATCGGCGTGCCGCGCAACATCGCCGCCGACACCGTCTCCCTGGACGGGGTGCGGGCCTTTGACGTGGACGATCTCCAGGAGGTGGTGAGCCGCAACCAGGAGGCTCGGCGGGAGATGGCGGCAGAGGCCCAGGCCATGCTCGAGGAGGAGGCGCGCCTGTTCCTGGAGTGGTGGGATGGTCTGGAGGCGGTGCCAGTGGTGAACCGGCTGCGCCGTCAGCTCGAGGACATTCGCGAACAGGAACTCCAGAAGGCCCTCAGCCGCATGGGGCCCGACCTCTCGGCCCGGGAACGCAAGGTGGTGGAAGCCCTCAGCAAGGGAATCATCAACAAGATCCTGCACACGCCGGTCACCAACCTGCGCGCCCCCCAGCCCCGCCAGCAGCGCCACAGCACCATGCGGATGCTCGAGGAGCTGTTCGAGCTCCAGGAGCCGGCCCAGAGCGACTGACGCCGGCAACGCCAGGCCTCCGCCACCCCTGGCTGCAACAGTTCAACCCTCTCCCCTCACTCCCCTGGCCTGATGCCCAGCCCTTCACGTACGGTCGCCACAGTCCATCCCTTGGGACTGCAGGCATGAAACGGGTACTGGCGATCATCCTGGGTGGGGGAGCGGGGACCCGCCTCTATCCGCTCACCAAAATGCGGGCCAAGCCGGCCGTCCCCCTGGCCGGAAAATATCGACTGATCGATATTCCCATCAGCAACTGCATCAACTCCGAGATCAACAAGATCTACGTGTTGACGCAGTTCAACAGTGCCTCCCTCAACCGTCATCTCTCGATGACCTACAACCTCTCCGCCGGCTTCGGCCAGGGGTTCGTGGAGGTGCTCGCCGCCCAGCAGACGCCCGACAGTCCCAGCTGGTTTGAGGGCACGGCCGATGCCGTGCGCAAATACCAATGGCTGTTCCAGGAATGGGATGTGGATCACGTGCTGATCCTCTCCGGTGACCAGCTCTACAGGATGGACTACAGCCGTTTCGTGCGCCACCACATCGCCAGCGGCGCTGACCTTTCGGTGGGAGCGCTGCCCGTGGATCCGGAGCAGGCCCAGTCCTTCGGACTGATGCGCACTGATTCCCAGGGTCACATTCAGGAATTCCGGGAAAAACCGAAGGGTGAGGCCCTGGAGGCCATGCGCGTTGACACCCAGAGCCTGGGCTTGACGGCGCAGGAAGCGGAGCGGCGGCCGCATCTGGCTTCGATGGGGATCTATGTGTTCAGCCGTGACATCCTCTTTGATCTCCTCAATTCCCATCCCGCCGCCAAGGACTTCGGCAAGGAGATCATCCCGATCTCCCTACAACGTGGCGACAACCTGCGTAGCTACCTGTTCGACGACTACTGGGAGGACATCGGCACGATCGGGGCCTTCTATGAAGCCAACCTTGCCCTCACCCAGCAGCCCAACCCGCCATTTTCCTTCTACGACGAAAAATTTCCCATCTACACCCGCCCGCGCTACCTGCCGCCCAGCAAACTGCAAGACGCCCAGGTGACCGAATCGATCATTGGCGAGGGCTCCCTGATCAAGGCCTGCAGCATCCATCGCTGCGTTCTCGGCGTTCGCTCGCGGGTTGAGGATCAGGTGGTGCTCCAGGACACCCTGGTGATGGGGGCTGACTATTTCGAATCGTCCGAGGAACGCACGGCCTTGCGGCAGCAGGGTGCCACCCCCATCGGTATCGGTCAGGGGACCACGATCAAGGGGGCGATCGTGGACAAGAATGTGCGCATCGGTGACAACGTGAGCATCACCAACAAGGACCGGATTGAGGAGGCTGATCGGCCCGAACTGAATTTTTACATTCGCAACGGGATTGTTGTGGTGGTGAAGAATGCAACCATCGCCGATGGCACAGTGATCTGATACCCACCACGGGGTCGGTCATTCCTCCACCAAACTGCAGTCCGTCTGCTGGCCTGCGGTCCTGCCGCCTCGGTGTGTGGAGATCTGGGCCATCGCAACCCGTGCCATCCTGCAGCCGTTGGATCCGGTCCCTTGCATCCGGAACCCATGACACAGAATCCCGATGTTGTGACGGTTGTGGACGTTGGGTCCCAGGCCTGTTCACACTGAGCCAAAGCCACGCGCAATTTTCATGGGAACGGCACATTTCGGCCTGATCGGGCTGGGTGTGATGGGCGAGAACCTGGTGCTCAACGCTGAGCGCAACGGGTTTTCGAGCGTCGTCTACAACCGCACGTACGCCAAGACCGAGGCCTTCCTCGCCGGCCGGGGAGCCGGCAAGGACATCAGCGGCGCCCGCACCCTCGAGGAGTTCGTGGCCTCCCTGGAGCGCCCCCGCCGGATCCTGATGATGGTCAAGGCGGGCCAGCCCGTGGACGACATGATCGCCACCATTTCCCCCCTGCTGGAGGAGGGTGATCTGCTCATCGACGGCGGCAATTCCCTGTTCGCCGACACCGAACGACGGGTAAAGGAGCTGGAAAGCCGCAGCTTCGGCTACATCGGCATGGGCGTGTCCGGCGGTGCCAAGGGGGCCCTGGAGGGACCGAGCATGATGCCCGGCGGCACCCGCGCCGCCTACGACGCCATCGAGCCCCTGGTGCGCAAGATGGCCGCCCAGGTGGAGGACGGTCCCTGCGTCACGTACATCGGCCCCGGTGGTGCCGGTCACTTCGTGAAGACCGTGCACAACGGCATCGAATACGGCATCGAGCAGATCCTGGCCGAGGCCTACGACCTGATGAAGAGGATTGCCGGCCTGGATGGCGACCAGATGGCGGCGGTGCTCGGCCAGTGGAACCAGACCGAGGAACTGGCTTCCTACCTGGTGGAGATCACCGAGGTGTGCCTGGGCACCAAGGATCCCGAAACCGGCGCCGACCTGGTGGAGCTGATCGTGGATGCCGCCGGCCAGAAGGGCACCGGCCTGTGGACCGTGGTCAGCGCCCTGGAGATGGGGGTGCCGGTGCCCACCATCTACGCGGCCCTCAACGCCCGGGTGATGAGCTCGCTGCGCGATGAGCGCCTGGCAGCGGAGGCCGTGATTCCCGGGCCCGCTCGTCACAGCTTCGATCTGGGCGGTCCCGCCGACGCCATGGCGCCCCTGCGCGATGCCTGCACGGCCGCCTGTGTGGTGAGCTACGGCCAGGGCATGGCCCTGCTGCAGGAGGCCTCCCGCCTCTACGACTACCAGCTCGATTTCGCCGCCATCGGCCAGATCTGGAAGGGAGGCTGCATCATCCGGGCCCGGCTGCTGCAGCGCATCCAGGATGCCTACCGCACCAACCAGCAGCTGGCCAACCTGATGCTGGATCCCTGGTTTGCGGCCCTGATCAACCGCTGCCTGCCCGGTCTCCGCCAGGTGGTGGCCGGGGCTGCCCAGGCCGGCATCCCCGTGCCCTGCCTGTCCAGCACCCTCGACTACATCGACAGCTACCGCAGCGGCCGTCTGCCCCAGAACCTGGTGCAGGCCATGCGGGACTGCTTCGGCTCCCACACCTACGAGCGGGTGGACCGGCCCGGCGGAAGCGCTACGGGCCATGGAGCGTGCGAAGGCGCTGTCCGAGGGGCGCAGCGTCGAGGATCGCCCGAGGCGCAAGTCGG
>JAWOBH010000122.1:0-2755 GCA_046498125.1 Prochlorococcaceae cyanobacterium
ACTTCGGCTATGACGTCAGCAACTATCGCCAGGTGGATCCCCTCTTCGGCACTCTGGAGGATTTCCATGCACTCCTCGGTGCAGCCCATGGCCTGGGCCTGAAGGTGATCATCGATCAGGTCTGGAGCCATACCTCCGACCAGCACCCCTGGTTCGTCGAAAGCAGCAAGAGCCGTCACAATCCCCATGCCGACTGGTATGTCTGGCATGACCCCAGCCCCGACGGGCAGCCCCCGAGCAACTGGCTGTCCACCTTCGGTGGCTCGGCCTGGACCTGGGAGCCTCAGCGCCGCCAGTATTACCTTCACCACTTCCTCAAGGAGCAGCCTGCCCTCAACTGGCGCAACCCCGAGGTGCAGGAGGCGATGCTGGATGTGGGGCGCTACTGGCTCGACATGGGTGTCGACGGCTTCCGCTTCGACGTCATCAACTTTCTGGTGTCTGATCAGCACTGCCGCGACAATCCCCTGCGCCTTCCCGGCATGGCGCTTCCCGACGGGGCCTTCGGAGAGGTGCCCTTCTTTCGCTTCGTGAACACCTACAACCAGAGCCGGCCGGAGTCGGTGGAGATGGTGAAACGCATTCGCGCCCTGCTCGACAGCTATCCCAACCGCACCAGCCTCGCCGAGGTCTCCTGCGCCGAGGATGCGATCGGCGATGCGGCCACCTACGTGGATGCGCCCGACAAGCTGCACATGGCCTACAACTCATCGCTGATGAGCGAGGATCCCCTCGATCGCGCCCGTCTGACGGGCATCATCGAGCGGATGCAGGCCCATTTCCAGTGCGGGATCCTCTGCTGGACGGCCGGAACCCACGACTTTCCCCGGCTCGCCTCCCGCTGGCACGGGGCGCTGATGGACGAACACTTCAGCCAGGAGGCCTTCGACCATCAGCTCGCCGCGCTCCAGATCAGCCTGAAGGGCAGCTGCTGCATCTATCAGGGGGATGAACTGGGCCTGCACCAGGCCGAGATCCCCCACGAGCGGATGCAGGACCCCTTCGGCATCCGGGGGTATCCGCTGGTGCTGGGTCGCGATGGCTGCCGCACGCCCATGCCCTGGACGATCGAGGGGGATCAGGCCGGTTTCACCACGGCGCCGGAGGCCTGGTTGCCGCTGCCGGAGGAGCACCGCCGCCTGGCGGTGGAGGCCCAGGAGCGCGATCCCCAGTCGCTGCTCAACAAGTACCGCCGTCTGATCCACTGGCGTCGCCGTCAGCCGGCCCTCACCGATGGCGACCTGGAGCTCCTGCCCAGCGAGGACCCGGTGCTCGCCTTCTGTCGCCGGGCGGCCAGCCAGACACTTCTGTTCGCATTCAATTTCTGCGGGCAGCCGGTGTACCAGTCCCTGAACCGCTGGCCCGCCTGCCACCAGGCCGATGAACTGGATTTTCAGGTGCGCTGTTTCGAGCGCACCGTGGAGATCCCCGGTTACGGGGTGTTCATCGCTGTGGTCGAGCCTGCAGCCGCGACCAGCGATCGGTGAGGTCGGCGATCCGTTCGATGGCCCGCTGGCGGGAGGGGTCGTCGGCCCACTCCCCCAGCAGCTGACGTCGCAGTCCGCCGCTGGCGGGACTGAGGTGGTCGCCCGGCAGCTCCTCGAGGCTGCTGGCATCCTCGGGACGGGCCTGCAGCACCCCCAGCAGGCGGCTGCTCTGATCGATGGTGTCGCGGCTGAAGCGCACCAGCAGGTTGTGGGGCTGGCGGTAGCTGGCGGCCACCTGGCGCAGGGTCTCCTCCGGCGAAGGACTGAATTCGCTGCGAAAGCGCAGCTGCTGGCCGAGCTCCGCCAACAGGGGGATGGAGCGCTCGGCCGAGAAGTTGTTGAAGCTGAGGGACACCAGCCCGCGGCTGCTGCGGCCGCCGTCGGGGGCCAGCAACTGCAGTTTGCAGCCCAGGCTGTGGCCAAGCCGCAGGGGCGCCCCAGGGGGCAGAGCATCCATCTCCGCGAGGATCTGGCGCTGACGGCGGAAGCGCCGCCAGGCGGCGTTGGCCTGGGCCTGATGGTCGAAACCCGGCACATAGCTCCAGGCATGCACCCGCCAGCCCCGCTGGGCCAGGGCCTCGAGCAGGCGGCGGTAGCTCAGCTGGGGGTTGCTGGCCAGGTAGCTGCCACCGATGAACTCCACCAGAGCGCGGGGGGGAGCTGTGGGCTCGAGCAGCCAGAGCTCGTCCTGCTGCCGCCAGCGCGCCATGCCCGCAGCCGTCAGGCCTGCAGCTGCCGCAGGGCTTCGATCGCCTCGCGGCGGTGGGCGGCCCCATCCAGCAGGTTGTTGAACACGTGCCGGATCACCCCTTCGCCGTCGATCACGTAGGTGACGCGGCCGGGCAGCAGTCCCAGCACGGCGGGCACGCCGAAGGCCTTGCGCAGGGCGTTGCCCCGGTCCACCAGCAGGGGATAGGGCAGGTTGTGGCGCGTGGCGAAGCGCTGGTGGCTGGCGGCGTCATCGCCGCTCACCCCCCACACCTCGGCGCCCATGGCCTGGAGCTCGGCGTAGCTGTCACGGAAGGCGCAGGCTTCCATCGTGCAGCCGGGCGTGTCGTCCTTCGGGTAGAAGAACAGCACCAGCGTCTTGCCCTCCAGCTGATCGCTGCGGCGCTCGCTGCCGCTCTGATCGGGAAGGGCGATGAGCGGGGCCTTGTCGCCGGCGGCGAGCGCTCGGGCCATGGCAGCGGGGAGCGTGTGGCGAAACCCTACTTGCCTGAACTGGGACGATGGGAGGGAGCGCCCGTGTCGGTTGTGAGCGAGTCCTC
>JAWOBH010000257.1:0-3577 GCA_046498125.1 Prochlorococcaceae cyanobacterium
GGCTTCGGCGGCGGGATCGATCCCCAGCCCCTCCAGCCACAGACCCGTGGCCGCCGCCGAAGCCTGCAGCCGATCCAGGGGCAGCAGACACCAGCGCCGCCCGGCCCCCCCGCCAGCCCGGCTGCCGCCGCTGCCCAGCACCACCCCCGGGCCCCAGCAACGCTCCAGGGCGCCGGTGCCGGCAGGGCCGATCGCCGCCGCCAGGGCCGCCTGCTCCTGGGTCACCGGCGCGGCCAGGGGCACGATTCGTCCCCGGCGCCAGGCCCGGGCCAGCTGCACCGGCCCCAGGACCCCCGAGATCGGCGGCTGAGATGTCACCGGCAACCCTCGGCCGCCGCCTGCGCCCAGCCAGCCCCAACGGCCGCCCGCCACACCAGCCGCGGATCGGCACTGGCCAGGCCCCCGGACGCCTGCCAGCCCGGGGCCAGGCCCGGAGCCGCGGGGGTGGGCCCCTCGGCCTGCAGCGCCGCCAGGTGCTGCAGCCAGCGCCGGCCGATGCCTGTTTCAAAGCCGGTGCTGAGCATGAGCCGGGGCCGGCCCCGCTCCAGGTCCGCCAGCAGCGGCCGGGGGTCACCCTCCTGGGACGGCCGGCGCACCTGCCAGCCGTCCCAGCGCTCGCGCAGCCGGGGATGGCACTGCAGGGTTTCGTCGAGCGCCACCGGCAGGCCGGGACAGCGCTCCAGCAACGCCACCAGGCCCTGCTGATCTTCGGGGTCGAGGGGCTGCTCGATCCACTCCAGCCGGGGATCGCCACGCAGCCGCTCAGCCCAGGCCGCGGCCGTGGGGCGATCCCAGCCGCCATTGGCATCCAGACGCAGCCGGCCCTCGGGCGGCAGCCGCTCCAGCAGGCGCTCCAACACTTGCCGTTCCAGAACGTCACCGGCGCTCGCCACCTTCCACTTGCAGGTGAACGGCCACCCAGCCGCGCCATCCAGCCCCGCCCGGCCCGCTGCCGGGCCCGCTGCCAGGGCTGCGTCCAGGGCCGCCAGGGCCGCCTCCCCCGCCGGCAGCAGCAGGGCCGGCGGGGGGGCCGGCAGCCAGCGGCGGCGCGGCCGCCCCTCCAGCTCCGCCAGCGCCGCGCCCAGGGCGAAGCCCAGGGCCGGCGGCAGGCCCGGCAGGGCCCGCTCCAGGGTCTGTCGCTCGGCCAGCGGGCCGAGGGCGGTGATGGCGGCGGCCAGGGGGCCGAGCGACCCATCCAGCGGCGAGGCTTCGCCCCAGCCCAGGGTGTCGCCGCGGCCCTCCAGGCGCAGCAGCCAGCCGCGCTTCTCAGCAATCAGAGTGCGGGCGGTGCGCAGGGGCCGGGGCAGGGCCAGCCGGAACGGCTGCCAGTGCAGCCGCAGGCGATCCGGCTGGCCCTCGCGGGCAGAGGCGCGATCGGGGGCGCGGGCGGGCACCGGCTCAGCCCAGCCAGCGGCCGAGGGCCAGGCCCGCCGCCAGCCCCAGGCCATTGAGCGCCTGAAAGCGCAGGGCCAGGAACTTGCTGCCACTGATCCGCTCCGGCTCGTGATGGTGGCGGCTGAGCAGCTGGATCAACCGGCGGGCCGGGGGCAGGCCGATCGCTCCCAGCAGGGCCGTGAGCGGCCAGCGCTGGGCGGCAGGGGCCACCAGCACCGGCGCCCACTGGAAGGCCAGGGTGGCGGCGATGAACCAGGGCACCAGGGCCGCCGCCGCCGCGGGCCCCAGGTGCACCACCGGCGAGCGCTTGCCGTTGGCGGCGTCGTGCTCCACCTGGTGGAAATGGGAGCAGAACAGCACCAGGGTGGTGGCCAGGGCGGCGCCGCTGCCCAGCTCCAGGGCCTCGGTCCAGGGCACCGCCGGCCCGCCGGTGGCCTGGACGGCGGGCGCCAGCGCCAGCAGGCCGGCGGCCGTGGCCAGCGGTCCGAAGGCCAGCCAGCACAGCGGTTCGCCCAGGCCCCGGTAGCCCAGCCGGAACGGCGGCCCCTGGTAGAGGTAGCCCAGGCCGCAGCAGGCCAGCACCAGCAGCAGCACCGCCGCACTGCTGCGCCAGGCCACCAGGGCCATCAGCGCCAGCCCCAGCACCAGGCAGCCGTTCGCCAGGACCGCCACGCGGTCACGCCGGCCGGTGAGGTTCACCAGCGAGTGCGGCTTGCCGTGGGTGTCCACGCCGGTGTCGGCATCGAACACGTCGTTGGCCAGGTTCTCCCAGGCCAGCAGCAGCACCGCCGCCAGCAGGAACAGCAGCAGCTGATCGAGGCGCACCGGCTCGGACCGCCCGAAGCGCCAGCCCGCCGCCAGCAGCACCGGCATCACCGCCACGGCGTACATCGGCCACTTGATCGCCGCCGTCCACAGCTGCCGGCGGGCGTAACGGCTTGCGACGACCTCGGGCTCTGGCATGGGCGCCGGCGGCGTGGGCACGGGCGGGGCCCATACATTTGAGCAGCCCGACGGAGCGGCACGGCTTGGCAACCACCGGCCCCCAACTGGTGCAGGCGGGCGGTGGCTTCTCCGCCCTGCTGGAGCAGGCCCGCCGGCGTGCCGGCCGGCTCGAGGAGGAGGGCGTTCTCAGCCTGGCGATCCCCCTGGCCGGCGGCGATCCCTTCACCCTGCTCCCCCACCTGGACGGTGGCGGCGAGGGCTGTGGTGGCCAGGGCGGTGGTGGCTTCCGTTTCCTCTGGGACGGAGCGCCAGGACTGTGCATCGCCGCCAGCGGCCGCACCCACAGCCTGGAGCTGAGCGGCCCGCGGCGCTTCGAGCTGGCCCGGCGCTTCGCCAGCGCCGCCCTGGCCCGCCTGGCAGGCGATGGCCGCGGCGGGCCTGAGGGCTGCCCCCGCCACGCCCGGCCCCGCCTGCTGCTGGCCTTCAGCTTCTTCGACGCCCCCCTGGAGGCCGAGGCCGGGGCTGCCCCGGGGGTGCAGGCGGTGCTGCCGCGCTGGCAGCTCAGCCGCCACGGGCGCCAGTGCTGGCTGCGCCTGCAGCGCCCCCTGGGGGGCGGCACCACGGCCCGCAGCCTGGCGGAGGAGCTGTGGGAGGCGGCCCGGACCCTGGAGCGGATCCCTGCCCGGCCCGGACAGGCCAGCCCGGTGGCCGTGGTGGGCCGCTCGGCCTGGCAGGAGCGCTACCGCCTGGCCGCCAGCCAGGCCCTGGCGCTGGTGGACGAGGGCCGGCTGCAGAAGCTGGTGCTGGCGGTGCGCCAGCAGCTGCAGCTCGACCGGGCCCCCGACCCCCTGGCACTGCTGGCCCCCCTGCGGCGGCATCATTCCTTGGTGGGCAACGAGGATTCCTCGGCATCCCGGATGGCTTCCATCTTCGCATGAATGGGTGCTTCCTGCATGCCCTGTATGTCCGCTTTCAAGACCACGTTGGCGTCCGGAACGATGGCGACGTCCGTATTGACCGCCGCGTTGCTCTCGCCGCACGAGCATCCCAGTGCCACCACCAATGCCGTCAGGCCGGCCGCGGCCAAGGCCCCCCGGCAGTTGCCGCCAATTTTCCGCGCCGCAGTTGCTGCATTCATCATCATTCGAGTCTCCTTTTGTCCCTGTTCCTTTCCCATTGATTGAAGTTCGTGCCGCACAATTGCGCCACGGCTCGCGCCAAGCGCGAACGGTCTACA
>JAWOBH010000310.1:0-11642 GCA_046498125.1 Prochlorococcaceae cyanobacterium
GAGGGGCAGTACCGCTTCCTGCAGCGCCTCTGGCGCCTGGTGGACGTCGCCCTGCAGCGGGGCCTGAGCCTCGCCACAGGCCGCGCGGCGGCGGCCCCTGACGGCCCGGCGCCGGCCTCAGCAACCGACCGGGAGCTGCGCCGGGCGGTGCACGGCGCCATCGTGGCGGTGAGCGACGACCTGCAGGGCGAGTTTCAGTTCAACACCGCGGTGGCGGAGCTGATGAAGCTCAGCAATGCCATGGGCGAGCACCTGGCCAGCGCCACCGAGGCGGCGGCCCAGGAGGCCCTGGCCACCCTGCTGCTGCTGCTCGCCCCCTTCGCCCCCCACCTGGCCGAGGAGCTCTGGAGTCGTCTGCAGGGCGCCGGCAGCATTCACCAGCAGCCCTGGCCCCAGGCCGATCCCACCGCCCTGGTGCGTGACACCATCCCCCTGGTGATCCAGGTGAAGGGCAAGGTGCGCGGCAACCTGGAGGTGCCGGCCGACGCCGACCGGGCCACCCTGGAGCAGCTTGCCCTGGGCAGTGACATCGCCGCCAAGTGGCTGGAGGGCCGCCCCCCGAGCCGGGTGATCGTGGTGCCGGGCAAGCTGGTCAACCTTGTGCCCTGACGCCGGCGGCACACCCCTGCCTGCCATGGTCACCCGCCCCCAGGACTCTCCGTTGCCCAACCAGCCGGCGGAGCCGCCACCCGAGCCGCCGGTGCGCTTCACCGCCCTGCGCGGCGCAGCGCTGCTGGCCCAGCCGGCCCTCAACAAGGACACCGCCTTCAGCCCCGACGAGCGCCGCGAGCTGGAGCTCGAGGGCCTCCTGCCCGCGGCGGTGGAAACCATCGAGCAGCAGGTGCGGCGGGTGTGGGACGGGTTCCGTCGCCTGGCCGATCCGCTGGCCCGCTACGCCTACATGAGCGCCCTGCGGCAGCGCAACCTCACTCTCTTCCACCGCTTCCTGCAGGAGCACATCGACGCCGTGCTGCCTGTGGTGTACACCCCCACCGTGGGGGCCGTGATCGAGACCTTCAGCCACACCGATCTGCCCCCCGCCCAGGGGCTCTACCTCACCCCCGACCTGCTGCCGCAGCTGAGCGAGCTGCTGCGGCGAGCGGCACCCGACGGGGTTGATCTGCTGCTGGTGACCGACTCCGAGGGGATCCTGGGCATCGGCGACCAGGGCATCGGCGGCATCCACATCTGCCAGGGCAAGCTCGCCGTCTACACCCTCTGCGCAGGCCTCAACCCGGAGCGGGTGCTGGCGGTGACCCTCGACGTGGGCACCGATCGCGCCAGCCTGCTCAGCGATCCCCTCTACCCCGGCCTGCGCCGTCGCAGGCTACGGGGCGAGGCCTACGACGCCGTGCTGGACGGATTCGTGGCCGCCGTGGCTGCGGTGTTTCCAGGGGCCTTTCTGCACTGGGAGGACTTCGGCAGTCCCCAGGCCCGGCGGGTGCTGGACCGCTACCGCGAGCGGCTGCCCAGCTTCAACGATGACATCCAGGGCACCAGCGTGGTGGCCACGGCGGCAGTGCTTGCCGCCTGCCGGGGCCAGGGGGGCCGGCTGGAGGATCAGCGCATCGTGATCTTCGGCGCCGGCACCGCCGGCTGCGGCATCGCCAAGCGGCTGCTGCGGCGGCTGCAGGCCCAGGGACTGACCTTCGAGGAGGCCCGTTCACGGATCTGGGCAATCGACCGCCAGGGCCTGCTGCTGGAGAACCAGGACTCCCTGTCCCCGCCGGCCCGCCCCTACGCCCGGCCCGCCGCCGACGGTGCCGGCTTCGAGCGCGACGGCGAGGGCCGCATCGGCCTGCTGGAGGTGGTGCGGCGGGTGCGGCCCAGCGTGCTGATCGGCACCTCGGCGGTGGCCGGGGCCTTCACCCGCGCGGTGGTGGAGGCGATGGCGGCGGGGCTCAGGGAGGGGCAGACCAGTGGCGCCCGGCGGCCGGTGATCCTGCCCCTCTCCAACCCCACGGCCCTGGCCGAGGCCACTCCGGCGGATCTGATCGCCTGGAGCGGCGGACGGGCCCTGGTGGCCAGCGGCAGTCCCTTCGCACCGGTGCTGCATCAGGGTCACGAGCGGCCGATCGGGCAGTGCAACAACTGTTTCGTGTTCCCGGGGCTGGGCTTTGCCTGCGTGGCCGTGGGGGCCAGCACGGTGAGCGAGGCCATGATCGATGCCGCCCTGGGGGCTCTGGTGGAGCAGATACCCGCCAGCCGGGATCAGGAGCTGCCGTTGATGCCGCCCATGGCCGACAGCCAGAGAGTGGGGGCAGCGGTGGCCGAGGCGGTGGCCCTGGCGGCGGTGCGCGAGGGCGTGGCGCGTCGGGCCAGCACGCCGGAGGAAGCCCGGGCCTGGCTGCGCCGGGCCCGCTGGCACCCCAGCTACCGGCCCCTGCGGCCCATCATGGAGACAACGAAGGAGGCACCATGAAGGCCAGCTGGAAGGGCACTGTGATCGCCAGCAGCGACGACATCGTGACCGTGGAGGGCAACGCCTACTTCCCGGCCGCGTCGCTGGAGCCGGGCTGCTTCCGCCCCTCCGACCACCGCAGCGTCTGCGGCTGGAAAGGCGAAGCCCACTACTACGACGTGGTGGTGGACGGCCAAGTGAACGCCAATGCCGCCTGGTTCTATCCCGATCCAAAGCCTGGAGCGGCCGAGATCAAGGGCCGCGTGGCCTTCTGGAAGGGCGTCAGCGTCAACTGAGGCCCACTCCCGAGGCCAGCGGCGAGGCGGATGTCCCGCCTTGGCATGCCGGTGCGGCGGGCCCAGAGTGCCAGAACCTGACCCACGCCGATGCCACGCCTGCTCCTGGAGCTGCGCCGTTGGCTCGCCCAGCGCCTGCGGGGCTGGGCCAACGCCATGGCGCCCCCCTCCCAACCCCTGCCAAAGCCCCGGCACCAGCAGTCCGGCCGGCCCCCGTCCGGCCCGGCCCAGCTGTCTGAAGCCGCCTCCACCACCCTGGTCTCCCCCCTGGCCGCCTGCCCCGCCACCCGGGAGCCGCTGTCGGTGGAACAGGCGGTGCTGGAGCGCAGCCTCAGGGTGTTGCGCCGGGAGGCGGCCGACGCCCTGGCGGCCCTGGGGTCGGCCCACGCTCTGGTGAGCTCGGCCCGCTTCAGCCAGTTGCAGGAGGTGCGCCAGCGGGTGGCCGACGGCCAGCTGCCGCACGAGGCCCTGCAGACGATGGCGGCTGACTACCAGGGCTGGCAGAGCGACCAGGTGCGGCTCTTCGATGCCCTGGCGCTGGTGCTGCGCATGCGCATTCCCAAGGGCATGGCCCTCGAGCAGGTGGGCGAGGAGCTCGAGGACCAGGCCCGCCACCACCTCAGCAGCCTGGCGGTGGAATACCAGCGTGGCTTGCTGGCCCAGCAGTTCCGGTCCGCCCCAAGCTCCGGCGGAGATCCCTCCGACGGCGGCGACTCCAACGACCGAGGTGCCTGAAACCGCCCTCAGGCCGACCCGGTTGCGGCCGTTTCGGGAAGGGGCTCCGCCAGCGCCTCGGCGGCCACCCAGGGAATCAGCAGGGCCAGCAGCGCCGCCATGAAGCACCACACCGAGGTGAACGCCTGGGTGGCGGCGATCCAGCTCACCACCACCGTCACCAGCAGGGCCAGGGCATACCAGGCCAGCCGTCGCGAACCGCACAACAGCAGCGGCGCCAGCACCACCAGGGCGTAGCTGCTCACTCCCAGTTCATGGGAGATCACCCCGTCGCCCAACAGGCGGGTCTGGTAGTTGATCGAACCACCGGCGATGGCCGGCAGCACCCTGCTGGAGTCCAGCAGCAGGGGCAGCCAGAGCCACAGCCCCAGCAGCAGGCCGAGGGCGCAGAACAGCCGCAACAGCGGCAGCACCTGGGGCCGCCATACCCGAGCCGCCCGCAGCGCGCACCAGGGGATCCAGGTCGGCCAAAAGCCATGGGCGAAGAACAGAAAGCCAACGGCGGCGGGATGGGCGAACGCCGGGCCGGGGGGGACTTCCAGTCCGAGCCACACCACCCCCTCCAGGGTCTGCTGCAGCGCGAACAGCCAGGGGAATAGGGCCAGGGGCAGCAGGTCGGCCCGCTGCTGGCGCCGGCACTCCCTCAGGGCCCAGGCGCCGGCGGGAACCAGGGATCCCGCCGCGATGAAGCTGGCCTCGCTGGAGAAACACATCGCATGGCCGTTGCAGGGGGGAGTCCGTGATCAGGTTGGCAGAGCCACGGCGGGGCCCACCGCGTAGCTTGGCCCTCTGGACGCGATCAGCTGAGCCCATGCGTGCCCTGCCGCTGCACCTCAATGCCGGGAGCGACGTGCACCGCAGCCTGGCCGAACTGGCCGCAGCCCAGCAGGCGGAGGGCTTCGTGCTGAGTGTGGTGGGCAACCTCGCCCAGGCCGCCTTCCAGTGTCCGGGCCAGAGCACGCCCACCCTGGTGCGGGGCGAGCTGGAAATCATCACCCTTCAGGGCACGATCGCCCCAACGGGCGTGCACCTTCACCTCAGCCTCTCCGATGGCAACTGCCAGGTGTGGGGAGGCCATCTGGAGCCGGGCACGCTGGTGCTCAAGGGAGCCGACGTGCTGGTGGGACTGCTGGAAGGAGCCCCAGCCCGCACCACCCCAGCCCCCCCAGACAGCGCCGTGGCGTCCCCAGGCCCCGCCGCCGGGGGCGTCCAGCCCGCCGAGCCCAGCCTGGCCCCGCGGGTGGAGATCGTGGTGGCCCGCGGCTGCCCCTTCAGCGCCCGGGCCCTGCGCATGCTGCGCACCCTCGCCATCCCCCACAGCGTGCAGCACACCGATCAGGGACCCGTGCCCCAGGTGTTCATCGACGGGGTGAAGATCGGCGGCTACGACGCGCTGGCCGAGCTGCACGGCCGGGGCGAGCTCGAAGCCCTTCGCCACCCCTGAGCCGCGCCCATGGAGCTGCAGCTCACCACCCTGCCCGGCTGTGCCCTGGCGATCGGGGCCTACCCCCGCTTCGCTTACAACCCCCAGGGCGGAGGCGGAATCGGCTGGCTGGGTGTGGCCGATGAGCGCGGCCGGCCACTGGAGTTCAGCCCCGGGGAGCTGCGCATCCCCTCCCTGAGCTGGCGCAGCACCCGCCTGCTCGGCGTGCCCCTGCCGCCGGGACTGACGATCGCCATCGAACCGCGGCAGCTCAGCGGCCACCTGGAGCCCGACAGCGGTGAGCTGCGCCTGCGCTTCAGAGCCCGCTTCCACTGCAGCGCCCTGGGGTTCTACCGCCCGGCTGCCCTGGCGATCGACGCGGAACTGAGCACCGGCTCGGTGACCAGCCGGCGCCACAGCTGCCGCGGCGCAGCCCTGGACAGCCAGGGGCGGGGGGTGCTGGTGGGCGTGGCCCAGGTGCCCCCCAGCGGCGACGTCTGGCTGGACCGCTTCCTGGGGCTGCCGGATGAAGCCCTGGCGCTGCTGCGCTGCCGCCTGATCCCGGTGAACTCCCAGCTCAGGCGCGGCTGAAGCGCAGGCTGGCGGGCTGGCCCCAGTGGCCCTCCACCCGCAGGGCGGGGTCGTTCACCGCCTGGTGGCGCAGGATCCAGAACAGGGACTCGGGACTGTCGGTGCCCAGCTGCTGCTGAAGCTCCGCCAGGCCGCGGGCCACCCCATCGCCCAGCAGGGCATCGAGACGCTCCTGCAGCCCCAGCACGGCGGCGGCGGCCCGTTTGCCGGCCTCCACGCCCGGCTGGTCGTAGGCGTTGATATCCACCAGCTCGGCATAGAGCCCCACCGCCCGCTCGAACAGCGCCACCAGGGCACCGAGGGCGCGGGCATCGAAGCGCCGCAGGCTGATCGAGAGGCTCTGGCGGCCGCCCTCGAGCAGGGCCGAGCGCGTGCCCTGGAGAAAGCCCTCAAGCACGTCCCCGGGCCGCTCGCCATTGAGCGCCGGCAGATCGCCGCAGTCCTCCAGCACCTCGATGAAGGTCACGAAGAAGTTGTCGATGCCGTCGCGAAGCTGCTGCACGTAGGCGTGCTGATCGGTGGAGCCCTTGTTGCCGTACACCGCCAGCCCCTGGTGCACCGGGTTGCCCTGGCGATCCACCCGCTTGCCCAGGCTCTCCATCACCAGCTGCTGCAGGTAGCGGCTGAACACCGCCAGCCGGTCGCGGTAGGGCAGCACCACCATGTCGCGCCGACCGCGGCCCTCGCCGGATGCGAACCAGGCGGCGGCCAGCAGGGCAGCGGGGTTGTCCTCCAGCCGGGGGCGGCGGGTGGCCCGGTCCATGGCGGCCGCACCGGCCAGGAAGGCGTGGAGGTCTGCATCCAGCAGGGCGGCGGGCAGCAGACCCACGGCACTGGTGATGCTGGTGCGCCCACCCACCCAGTCGAACATGGCGAAGCGCTCCAGCCAGCCCTCCTGGCGGGCCAGCTGATCCAGGCGGCTGTCGGCCATGGTGATCGCCACCGCCTGCTGGCTCCAGTCACCGCCCAGGGCCTCCAGACGGGCGCGCACCTGCTCCATGCCGATGCGGGGCTCCGGGGTGCCGCCCGACTTGCTCACCACCACCACCAGCGCCGTGCGCAGGCGCTCCCCGAGCACCGCCAGGGTGTGGCTGATGCCCTCGGGATCCACGTTGTCGATGAAGTGGAACGGCAGCCCCCGGCCCACCGCTCCCAGGGCTTCCACCATCAGCAAGGGGCCCAGCCCGGAGCCGCCGATGCCGATCCACACCACGGCACTGAAACGGCGGGCGTCCAGCTGCTGCCGTCCGAAGGCGGCGATGCGCTCCACCTCGGCGACCACCTGCTGGCCGGTGGCGGCATCCGGGGCGAGCTCCGGCGCGCGCAGCCAGTAGTGCCCCACCATGCGCTGCTCATCGGCATTGGCGATCGCACCGGCCTCCAGGGCGGCCATGGCCTCGAAGGCCTGGTCGAAGCGCGGCCGCAGGGACTCCAGGTGGGCCGTGCTGATGGCCATCCGGCTCACGTCCAGCCAGACGCCGAGGTCGTCGTCATACCAGAGCAGCTCGCAGAAGCGCTGCCACTGGCGGCCGGGGTCGGTGGGGTCGAACGCAGCGGTCATGGCCTCGGCTGCCCGGGGTGGGGAACGCGGGCAACCTAATCGTGGTGGGCACCAGCTCCAGGCCGCTGTCGGCACCGCCCCTAGGATTAAGAAACTCTGCAATCCGCAGCCCCTTGCAGCGGTGCCTGATCTGATCCATCTCCACCCTTCCACCCAGTGCCCTGGTCCCGCAGACGCCCTCGTCCGCCGTGCCGGCCGGGCCGTTGGGGTGGCCGTCACGATGATGGTGGCCGTCAGCCTGCCGATGGCCGGCAAGGGGCCGCCGGTGTGGATGGAGTCTCCCCTGGCCCTGACGCCCGACGAGGACAATGGGGAGGAGCCGATGGCCGGCGCCGACCCGCTGCGCTTCAGCCCGGAAGAACTGAGGGAGCTGAATCGCCGCTTCGGCGTGCATGGACCCCAGCCGCGCCTGGCCCAGCTGTTCAGCAGCGGCATCGATCAGCTGCAGCCGCTGCGCGCCCAGGCCCTCAGCCAGATCGAAACCCTGCGGCCGGTGATCCTGAGTGAATGCGGCCGGGAACACATCAACCCGATGCTGGTGGCGGCGATCCTGCTCGACGAGCTGCGCCACGCCAAACCCGGAGAGGATCACCCGATCGCCGCCCATTCAGGACTGTTCAGCACCCACGGGCCCGCCCAGATCGGCGTGGGTGAACTGGTGCATCAGGGTCTGCTCAGCCAGGACGCCAGCCCCGAGGAGATCACGGCCGCCCGCAATCAGCTGCTCGACCCCGACCAGAACGTGGCGTTGCTGGTGGGCAAGTTCGCCCGGCTGAAGCGGGCCCTCGAGCTGCCCAGCGACCGCATGCTGGAAGCCAGCCGCAGTGCCAAGGATGCCAAGGGCCTGGCCACCCTGGCCTATCTGCACAACGGCAAGCTCGACTATCCACGGAGGATCCTGGCCCTGATGCAGGACCCCGAACTCCACGCGCTGATCTACGGCCGCCAGAAGGTCCCGGTGTCGCCGCTGATCTGAGCCGCTCCTCTGGGCCGCAGATCTGATCGAAAGAGCAAATCAGCAGAGCAAGCCCAGGGCCTCGAGGCGCACCCGCAGGGCCTCCCAGTCGAAACTGCGCGGATCGGCGCGTTCGCCCCACAGATCCACGGCCCGGTGGGTGGTGATCTGATCGGGTGGGATGGGGAAGCGCTCCATCCACACCGCCAGCAGGGCGGCCAGGCCGTCGTACTGGGCGGCGCTGTAGCCGCTGTGCACGGGCCCGATGTGCTCGCCATCGGCCGGGGTTTCCAGGCTCACATGCAAAGCGAAGTTGTTCACCGAACCCCGCACCGTGGGATTGGTGATCGCCCACTCGCCGCGGAAGGCGGAATTGCCGGCGCCAAAGGCCCGCCGGGAGGGATCCACCAGATTCACCACCCGGCCGTCGAGACCGATCACGACGTGGTAACTCACCTGGTCCTCATCGCGCGGATGGGGGGTGCGGAAGGTGTTGATCGCCGACTCCATGCTGAACACCGTCTCGTGCAGCACCACCAGCCGGGGGGTGGGATCGAGGGGATTGCCGTAGGCGTCACGCCTGTGACGCTGGCCGTAGTTGCTGGGATCAATGGCAATCCGCTCCGGAGCGGTGCGCAGCCGGCTCGCCAGAGCCAGCAGCTGCTGGCTGCGCTGGGGATCCACCGGCCGGCAGCTGCTGCCCAGGGGCGAAGTCCAGCTGGGATGGGGTGGCGGCGCCGGGGCCGGATCGGCGGATGGCGGCGGCGGACTGGCGGGTTGGCGCGCCTCGTCGAGCAGATCGAGCAGGGAGCGACGGCCGCCGGCCCCGGCGAGCTGGACGGAACCATCGCGGGCCAGCCAGCCGAGACCGCCGAGGCCGATGACAGCCACAGCCACCACCGCCAGGATCAGGGGCTGGCGGCTGTGGCTCACGGCAGCTCCAGGGCCAGCCAGCGGCGGCGGCGCTCGACGACCTCGGCCGGGGCGTCGGAGTGGGGTACGAGCCGCCAGGTCTTGGCCCGGGGTGGTGCCGGGGACAGAGCGGTGGTCAGCAGACGGCCGTCGCGCACCACAACCGCCTCCAGTTCATCGCCTGGGGAGACCTTCAGCACGGTGCCCACGTCCTCGACGCGGCGGACCCGCTGGCCGGCCAGGGCGATCAGCTCATCTCGTACCATCAACCCGGCATGCTCGGCAGGAGAGTCCCGCAGGACCCGCCTGATCGTCAAGTCCTGGGTGGCCATCTCCAGATCCCAGCCCAGCCACGGCTCCTCCCCGGTGTCAGGGTTCAGCGTCAGGCCCACATCCGCCAGATAGGCATCCAGGGGGGGATCGTCGAGGCCATCGAGCCAGCTCGGCAGCAGGCTGGCCAGGTCGGGGGCGAGGGCCGTGAAGGCCTGGAGCAGGTCCTCCTGCCGGTACCCACGGCCATGGCAGCCGTGGCTGCGCCAGAGGCCACGCAGCACCGCCGGCAGGCCGCTGCCGTGGCGGCGCAGGTGCAGATCCAGCACCAGGGCCAGCACCGCCCCCTTGAGGTAGTAGCTCACCTGGCTGTCCACGGCATAGGCGTCGGCCTTGTAGAGCTTCACCCAGGCCTCCTGACTGCTCAGGCGCAGGCTCTGCACCGCCCGGCCGGGGGTGAGCCGGTAGCGGCTGAGGTCGGCGCCCAGATCGTCCAGCAGCTCCGCTTCGCCACAGAGGCCGGCCGCATGGGGGAGCAGCTGGTCCACGTAGCTGGTGATGCCCTCGGCGAACCACAGGCTGGGAACCACCACCGGACGGTCGTAGTCGTAGGGACAGAGCTCGGCGGGCCGCAGCCGGCGCACGTTCCACTGGTGCAGGTATTCGTGGGCCACAAGCTGCAGCAGCTTGCGGCGACCGTCCCCCTCCGCCAGACGCCGGCGCCCGTACTGGAGCACCGTGCTGAGGTCGTGCTCAAGGCCGCCGTAGCCGTTGTCGGTGAGATGGAGCACGAACAGGTAGTGGTCCGCCGCCGGACGCTCCACCCCCATCAGCCGGCAGCAGGCCAGACACACCCGCTCCACGTCGGCCAGCCAGTCGCGGTCGGCGGCGGGCAGGTCGGCGCCGGCCAGGGTGGTGCCCCAGCTCACCCAGCGGTGGGGCACGCCGGCCACGCTGAAGCTGTGGCTGGGATGGGGACCGGCCTCGACCGGCGTGTCCACCAGCTGATCGAAATCCCGGGCCAGCCAGCCACCGCTGGCGTCGGCGGGCAAGGGCACGAACGCCCGCCAGCCTGCGGGCAGCTCCAGGCGCAGGCGGTGGGACCGCCAGCGCTGGCCCCTCACCTGCAGCACCACCGCGGCCAGGGCCAGGAAGCCGTGCTCCGCGCTGAGGTGGCAGGTGCGCACGCTGAGCTCGGTGGCCAGGATGCGGTAGCGCAGGCGCACAGGCGCCAGGCAGGGCAGGCTCACGCACCAGGCGGCGACGCCGGTGCGGCGCACGGGCAGAACAGCCTCGCCCTGGACCAGCTCCAGGGCCTCCAGCTGGCGCACATAGTCGCGGATCAGATAGGAGCCCGGAGTCCAGGCCGGCAGGGAGAAGGCCAGCTCCGGCTGATCGGGTTGCAGCTCCAGGGTCACCGCCACCAGATGGGCGGTGGAGGAGCGCAGATCGAGGCACACCAACGGGCCCGAGCCGCTCCCTAGGGCTTCGGGGGACGGGGCGCCGGTGGAGCCGGGATCGGGCGGGGCGGAAGCGGCAGGACCGGAGATCACCGCGCGACGCCGCTCAGGAACTCACGCTCACCTGGGCGCTGCCCAGCTGGCGGGCCGCGTCGGCCAGGGCCTTCTCGGCGGCGTAGCGGCGGGTGATCGCCGAGAGCAGGCCCTGCAGCCGGGTGCTGCGGCTGATGCGCTGCAGATCACCCACCAGGGCCAGGGAGCCGTCGGCCTGGCGGGCCCAGCCCAGCCGCTGGCCGCCCTCGAGCCGCACCTGCAGCTCCACGGCCCGGTGCTCACCGGCGAAGCCATCCAGCTGGCCACCCCAGCTCGGCCTCAGACCGACCGCCGCCAGGCTGGCGGCGAGGCGATCGGCGTCACGCAGCACCGTGGGCAGGATGGAGAGATGGGACATGACATCGAACTGCCCGCTTCGGCAGACCCTAGCCAGGAGCCGGTGGGGATCCAGTGGCCGTTGCCACCGGCCGGGGCTTCAGGGATGCCCATCCCGGCCTCCCGGCGGCTGCGGCTGGGGGTGATGGCCTCAGGAGAGGGCAGCAATTTCGAGGCCCTCACCCTGGCCTGCCGGGCCGGTGAGCTGGCCGCTGTGCTGGCGGCTGATGTGGTGTTGCTGGTGGTGAACAATCCCGGCTGCCGGGCCCTGGAGCGGGCGCGGCGGCTGGCGGTGCCCTGCCGGCTGATCGACCACCGCCAGCACCCCAGCCGGGAGGCCCTCGACGACGCCCTGATCGAAGCCTTCACAGCGGCGGCGGTGGATCTGGTGGTGATGGCCGGCTGGATGCGCATCGTGAGCCCCCGGCTGGTGGCCGCCTTTCCCGAGCGCCTGGTGAACATCCACCCCTCGCTGCTGCCCAGCTTCCGGGGCCTGGACGCGGTGGGGCAGGCCCTGGCCGCCGGGGTGACCCTGACCGGCTGCAGCGCCCATCTCGTGAACGAGGAGGTGGATGCGGGCCGGATCCTGGTGCAGGCGGCGGTGCCGGT
>JAWOBH010000102.1:0-3457 GCA_046498125.1 Prochlorococcaceae cyanobacterium
GCCCTGGGGGCTCATCAGCAGCACCCGGCGCCGCGGCAGCGCCGGAATCGCCTCCAGCGCCGCGAACACCGGCTCGGGCTTGAGCACCATGCCGGCGCCGCCGCCGTAGGGCTCGTCGTCCACCTTGCGGTACCTGTCGCTGGCGAACTCACGCGGGTTGTGGGTGTGCAGGCGGGCGATGCCGCTCTGGAAGGCCCGGCCGATCACCCCCAGCCCCAGCAGGGGCTGCAGGGCCTCCGGGGCCAGGGTCAGCACATCGAGGCGCATCGGCTCAGGAGGCCGCCGGGGCCGGCCGGCTGACGCGGCGGATCTCGGAGCTGAAGCTGGCCCGGCCGGGGCTTCCGTCGCCGCGGCTCTCCACCGTGGAGCGCAGCCGCAGGTTGGGCTTGGTGAACCAGATCCGTTCGCGCACCTCACTGTCGCCGCCGCCGAGGCTGAGCTCCAGGCTGCCGTCGGGCCAGAGTTGCCACTGGCCCTGGGCCCCGTTCACCGCAAAGCTGCCGTCGCCGGCGAACACCAGCTGGCGCTCGCTCTGGCCCTTGGGACACAGCCTCAGTCCGCCGGGGCAACCAGCGCGCTCGGGCTCCAGGTAGGTCACCAGCAGCTCGCCCCGGTCGCTGCTGTGCCACTCGTCGCCGTTCTCGCCTTCGCTGTCCTCGCTGAGCTCGAAGCGGCTGCGCAGGGTCATCCATTCGCCGGCGCAGAAGCGCAGGAAGGCGCCGATCTCCTGGGGCGGAAAGCTCTCCGCCTCGCTGTGGGTGTCGCTCATCCGCTGATTCTCTCAGTCGCCCGGGGCCGCGCTGCCCACCCAGGTCACCGGCTCGCCATAGCCAGTGAGGATGCGATCGGCCGTGAGCAGGGTGATCCCGCTTTGCATCGCCTGCGCCACCAGCAGCCGGTCGAAGGGATCGCGATGGATCCATGGCAGGTGTTGCACCGCCAGGCAGTGCTCCGCCTCAATCGCCAGTTCCACCAGCCCCTGCCGGCGGAGGCCCTGCCTGAGTTGATCGGCATCGACGCGGAACCCCGGCTTGCCCAGGGATGTCTTGATCGCTACCTCCCAGAGGCTGGCCACGCTGAACAGGATGGGAGTGCGTCGATCAGTGAGGACGGAACGCAGGGGCGCCGGTAGCCGCTGCGGCGTGATCGCCAGCCAGAGCAGCAGCTGGGTGTCGAGCAGCTGCTGGGCGGATGCCTGCTTCTGGTTTGGCTGAGGCTGGCTCGAGGGGCCCGCCATCAGCTGAACATCGACTCGATGTCCCGCTGGAACGCCTGTTTGAGGTCGCACTCCAGCACCGCCGCCGCCCGCAGGAATCCCAGTTCGCGCTGCCTCGGCGTGTCGTCCACGGGAACCAGCCGCACCAAGGCCTTGCCGGCGCGGGCGATCACCACATCCTCTCCATCGAGGGCCTGCTCCACATAGCGGGAGAGGTGGGTCTTGGCGTCGTGCAGGTTGACTTGCATGGAATCAGCTTAGCAGCTTTGACGGCTAAGCCTGGCCTCTGCGCCTTTGATGGGGTGGCGTTGGGGCCCTTACTCCGCTCGGTAGCCCAGTTCGGCCAGGCGGGCGGCGCTGCGGCGCCAGCCCGGCACCACCTTCACGAACAGCTCCAGATACACCGGCCCGCTGAACACCTTCTCCATCTGCAGCCGTGCCCCCTGGCCGATCGTCTTGAGCATCCGGCCGCCCTTGCCGATCAGGATGCCCTTCTGGCTGGAGCGCTCCACCAGCACCGTGGCCAGCACGGCGGTGCGCGGGCCGTCGTCCACCACCCGATCGATGCTCACCGCCACCGAGTGGGGCACCTCCTCGCGGGTGTGGCTGAGCACCTGCTCGCGGATCAGCTCGGCCATCAGCAGCTGCTCGGGCTGGTCGCTCACCGCATCGGCCGGGTAGAGCTGGGGCCCTTCCGGGAGCTCGGCGGCCAGGGCCGCCACAAGGGCCTCGGTGCCGTCGCCGGTGAGGGCGCTCACCGGGTGCAGGGGCCAGGTCAGGGGCGGCCTGGATGGCTGACCCTCCGGGGTCGGGGAGGCGAAGTCGCCGCGGCCCTCCAGCAGTTGGCGGTAGCTGGCGGCCAGGGCCTCGGCCTCGGCCGGATCCACCAGGTCGTGTTTGTTGAGGGCTACGTGCACTGGTGCGCGGCAGTGGCGCAGCAGTTCCACGATGTAGCCGTCGCCGCGGCCGGCCGGCTGACTGCCGTCCACCAGCAGCAGCACCACATCCACATCGCCGATGGCGTTGCGCGCCGTCTTCACCAGCCGTTCGCCCAGCAGGTGGTGGGGCTTGTGGATGCCGGGAGTGTCCAGCAGCACCAGCTGGGCGGCGGGGGTGGTGAGGATCGCCCGCAGGCGATGGCGGGTGGTCTGGGCCACCGGCGAGGTGATCGCCACCTTTTGGCCCACCAGCTGGTTGAGCAGGGTGCTCTTGCCCACGTTGGGCCGGCCCACCAGGGCCACGAAGCCGGAGCGAAAACCGCTGCCGGGCTCGCCCTGCTGTTCTGCCGTCGCCTCCGCCAGCAGCCGCGCCGATTCGGCGGGGTCGGGAATCGGCAGCACCACGCCGGCATCGCCGGCGGGCATGGCCAGGCGGCCCGGACCGTTGTCGCTGGCTGCGGCCGGGCCGGCTGGATCGGGGGAGGCGCTGGAGGGGTGCGGGTCCATAACCTCAACACTGCCAGTTCGCTGCGCCCGCCGCCGCCTGCCATGACCGCCACCCCCCTCGAGCCCACCTTCCAGCAGGCCATGGAGATCACGGCCCAGTGGCTGGGACTGTGGGAGAACGGTGAACTCAGCGATGAGGTGCTGGCCGACCGCGTCGGCGAACTGGTGGCCAGCCGTGACGGCGGCCGCGGCTTCTTCGTGGTCAGCCTGGCTGGCGACTGCCCGCTGATGGACCGCCTGCCCGAGCCCCTGGTGCTGCAGCTGCGGGCGGCTGGCGCGGGCGTGGTGGACCTCACCGCCCGCAATCTGGCCATGAGCACGGCCATGGTCCTGCATCACCGGCGCAGCGGGGACGGCGACCAGCAGGCCGGATCGGAGCGGGTGCGGCGGCGCTGCACCGAGCTGCTGCGGCTGCTGGAGCCCCAGGCCGTGAAGGAGCGGCTGGAGACCCTGCTGGCGGCCTCCCGTGACGGTGCCGGCGAGGACGTGGCCTTCCTGGAGCGCTGGGGCTACGACGCCGACCAGAAGCGGGCCATCACCACGGCGATCGAGGCCGTGGCTGACTGAACTTCAGGTGCCATGAACGGAGAGCCATGGCCAGAACGAACAGCCACGACCATGGAGGCACGAACGAGGGTTCTGAACAGCCTGTCCAGAACCCTGAAACTCGTGGGAGTGACCGACCTTGAAATCGTGCCCAGGGGTTGCGCCCCAGGTGCAGATTCCAGCGGCTGACAGCTGGGTGCCTGTTCAGTCGCGGCGGACGCCGCCCTGGAGAGCGATGATCAGCCGCAGG
>JAWOBH010000297.1:0-6084 GCA_046498125.1 Prochlorococcaceae cyanobacterium
CCACAATTTGCAAGAGCAGTTCTCCCTGCCGCTCACCTTCGCCTGTTTCGACAGGCGCCTCAACCAGGCGGCCAGGCTCCTGCAACTGGAGGTGCTGGCCTGAGCAGTAGGTCAACTCCAGGTAGCCCGTGCATGGAACAGGCAGCCGTGCGCACTGCCGCGATGGCCAGGGCTCTACTGCCGCATCTGACTCTGCTGCTGGGGCTCTCTGTCTCCTGGAGCGTTGCCGCACAACCCAGGGAAGCCACAGTGCTCTCCATCGGCGACGGCGAAACCATCCGCTTACGCCAGGGGGAGTGCACGATCACCGTGGGCTGGCCTGCATCGACGCCCCGGAGATGGCGCAGCAACCCCACGGCCAGCGAGCGCGGGACTACCTGCGGATGCGGCTGCCGATCGGCCTGCTGTGCACCTGGAGGTGATAACCACCGACCGCTACGGTCGCACCGTGGCCGATGTGATCGGCGAGTCAACATCGGCCTGGCGCTGGTGGAGGACGGTCAGGCATTCGCCTACCCGCAGTACCTGAGCGGCTGCGATGCCCGGGAGTATCTGGATGCCGACTTCAGGCCCAGCCGGCGGCGGCCTGGCGTATGGAAAGTGAGCGGAGGCATCACGCGGCCCTGGAATTTCCGCCGTTCACCCCCCGGTTGTTCGGTGTTGGTCTGCAGTTCCTCGGTCTCCAGAGGGCTCTTCACGAGTCCGCAGCAGGCGAGCTGCGTCGCCGATGCCGAGTTGCGGGGTTACGCCGAGATTCAGTGGTAAGCCCCCTTGGCAGATTCGAATTGATGTTCATGCACCTGGCTGGCTGGCCTGGCAGCACAAGCGGGCAACACCGGACACTGGGACTGGTACTCTTACGAGATGACAGTTCACAGCAGTTGAATGAAGTGAGTCATCATCTCGTGAATTACCGCCCGTCATTGCACCCCGTTTACTCCAGAACCAGAGTGATCGGGGCTCATGGCTTCAACTAGGCAACGGGCCGCACCCTTGCCCTTCCATTGCAATGATAAGCAGAAATACTGGGTAAATATTGATTGAGTTAAAGCCAGAATCCGGGCAAAGCCTGTTCTTTACTTAAGCTTATGTCATGCGTCACAGCGGTCTTGTCGCCCACGAATTCGGGGGCTTGGACTAAGCGGCTTGACTTCATGATCCCTTCGCGCTAAACGCTCATGGTTTTTCCTATCCCCAACAGCGATGAAATCCGTCAGTTCGGAAGTGCGGCAGCTGTATTTATCGGCAACTTCCATAAAACTCTTCAGCATGACCAATTTGGAGAGGTTATGCCTCAGCAATATCGAGACTTCATGCGAACCTGCCTGGAGATAGAAGCAGGTTCCCCACTTAAGTTTGAACGCACTCCTGCCTACGCCATCCAAGCTGGAGACTTTGCAGCAGAGGCTGATCCCACTCTCACCAGTTCGGTCGCAAGATTCGTCAGCCCTCTGGCTGCCGCCGCAAAGGAAAGCTTTGGTCCGGATCCCAAGGATTTGGAGATGCTCCCTGCTCCTTCAATTGCCTCAGTTGGCAGCGCAGCTGAGATGGTGGAGCTTTACTGGATGGCCTTGCTTCGCGATCTGCCGTTCAGCCAATTCAACGCCGCTAATCTGGCTGATGCTGTGAATCAGGTTCGCACGGCCTTTCAGAGTGCACTTGATCAGGACGAGGCCCTGGGCAGTTTGCGACTTGGGCTGGACCTTCCGAGCACAAGCACGGGCCAGCTTGACATCCGAGCCGAGACGCTTTTCCGTTCTGGCCTAAAGGATGAGGAATTCGGTCCCCTTGTCAGCCAGTTCTTTCTTCGCGAAGTTCCTTATGGAACCCAGACGATCAGTGTTCAGCAAGTCCCGTATCGCAGGGAGCAGGACTTCCTGACCACCTATAAGGATTGGCTGTTGGCTCAAAACACCGGCAAGGATAAGTTTGGCCGTGACTATGGGACATGCAATCACTTTGGAGACCAGCAGAACCCCGCAAGAAGGAACGCTGGCGCCCTTTACTATCCTGATGACTATGACCATCGTTACATATCAACAATGCGGGATCTTGCGAGGTTTGTCAATCGGGATGCCCTCCATCAGGCCTACTTCAATGCTGCCCTATTTCTGGACGCAATTGGCGCCCCTGTTGATGACGGCAATCCCTATAAGGGTGGAGTGCGCACAAGTCGAGAGGGGGGATTTGCCACCCTAGGTGGTCCTGATCTGCTCACCTTTGTTTCTGAGGTGGCCAGTCGTGCACTCAAGGTGGTGTGGCGCCAGAAGTGGCTGGTTCATCGCCGCTGCCGCCCTGAAGTGTATGGGGGTCTTCTGCAGATGCAGAGAGTTGGCATCAATGGTAGTCAGAGAAACTATAACCTACCGGCCAATACAGTGCTCGCGGCTGCTGATACCGTGAAAGCCACAACAGGGAGCTATTTCCTTCCCATGGCTTTCTCTGCAGGATCTCCCAACCATCCAGCTTACGGCGCCGGTCACGCGACAGTGGCTGGGGCCTGTGTGACCGCGTTGAAAGCCTGGTTTGACGAAGGTCAGCTTCTGGGAAATCTCCTAGATCAATTTCCGGAGTCTCGGCGCCGCGACCCTCTCCTAGGGCCTCTCACGCTGCTCCAGCCAGGAGCTCACAACGGCGGAGAAGATTTTGAGGTTCCCCAGCCCTACAGTGGCGCCGACGCTGATCGCCTGACGGTGGGTGGCGAGCTGAACAAGCTGGCATCCAACGTAGCCATGGGCCGCAGCATGGGTGGTGTTCATTGGCGTTCGGATAATACTCGCAGCCTCAGGCTCGGCGAACAGATAACCATCGAAATCCTAAAAACCCGAACAGCCGAATATTTTGAGAGGCCTATTTCTCTCTCATTCCGCAGCTTCGATGGTGACTGGGTATCCGTAGGGGATGGCAGGGTACGGATCAATGGGAACCTGGTGGCTTAGGGTTTCTATCCGTGTGTAGGAAGGAGATCCTCTCAACACATTCCCTTGCGCGACATAGAGGATAAAGCCATAGAGTCCGGCGCCGTCCCGTTACACGTCATCGGCGCCGGATCGGATGTGACAGCTCTGGAACCAGACCCAATGTTCCGGCCATCCATACAAACCAGACCGTTCCTTTCCGCCAGATCCAGTGCCATTTTATCCAGTCCATCGTCATCCGCATCGGGTCGGTTCCAGCAAATGATTGCAGAAGGCAGGCTCACTCCCTGCCGCCAGCCGCGTGACATCCCATACCGCCTCGATGCAGCGGTGGGCCCGGCGCTTCACGTCGTCCTGACTGCGGGCCCGCGTGATGTAGGCCTCCATCGCCTGGGGGTTTCGATCAACGCCAGCAGCCCGGAGATCCGGCCGCCGATGATGCCACCGGCCAGCAGACGACTCACTGTTCCCTGCTCCCAGAGCCGCTGGCCTGGCGTCCCCGGGCCGAACACCTCCTGGCGAAGCACCTCAAGCACGCTGTCCTTGAAGGCCTCCAGCTGGCCGGGCCGCATCCGGCGGCTGTTGGGCAGTCCCGACGCTGCGCCGGCAGGGGCTTCCACGCTCCAGCTCAGGCCCGTGCTCGGTAGCCCCACCGTGGTGTGGGCCCGGCCCGGCCGTGCCACCGGGATGTTGAACGACGCTCCCCGGCCTCCCACCGAGATCGAACTCAGGCCACTCCTGGCGAAGTTGAAACGCAGCGGGCCGAGACGGGCGGATTGGCGGAAGCGGAAGCTCATGGCGCTCAGCGGTACTCCATGCAGGCGGCCCGAGTCAGACCAGCAGTGCTCATCGCAGGGCGCCCCTGTATCGGCTGCGCCAATGGTGGATGAACGTCGGACTGCAGCAGTCGACGTGCAAGCCCGATCCCACCTCAGTCCTGCCGAGCAGATCAGGGGGTGCGCCGATCGCCGCCACCGGACAGGCCTGCAGGGCCAGCAGGGCCTGCCGGGTTTCCTCTTCCCCACCGGGCTGGCGGTGGATGTGGGCGGTGGTGCCGATGGGCGCGAAATGGCCTGGATCCCACTGCCAGCAGGTGCCGCAGTCGATGCAGCTGGAATCGACGTAGAAGGCGCCGGGAGCGTTCGCATCAAGCCGCAGGGAAGGCCGTGCCATGGCAGAGGTGCGGCAACCCCCAACGTAGAAAGCTCCCGGGGTGGAGGAGCAAAGTGCCGTCTGCGCTTCTGGGGAGGCCACACTGAGCCGGCCACGGGAGGCAGGCCGCGATGCAGAGGGCACTGGAAGGGACAGTGGCGCTGGTGACCGGCGCCAGCCGGGGCATCGGCCGGGGCATCGCGGTGGGGTTGGCGGAGGCCGGCGCCACGGTGTACGTGACCGCCCGCAGCCTTCAGCCGGAGGGAACAACCGATCCGGTGGGGGGAAGCCTCGCCGACACCTGCGCTGCCGTGGAAGCCGCAGGTGGGCGCTGTAGTCCCGTCGCTGTGGATCACACCGACGACACCCAGGTGGAGGAGTTGTTTGCGCGGATCGAGCAGGAGAACGAGGGCCGGCTGGATGTGCTGGTGAACAACGTCTACGGCGGTGTCCGCTCCCTTCGGGAGTCGATCGGCCGACCCTTCTGGGAAACGGATCCGGGCATCTGGGATGCCTGCAATGGAGCAGGACTGCGCAGTCACTACATCGCCTCTATCCACGCTGCGCGGCTGATGGTGCGAAGCCGGCGAGGCCTGATCTGCACGATCTCCTCCTGGGGTGGCCTGTTTCCCCTGTTCAACGTGGCCTATGGCGTGGGTAAGGCGGCCTGCGACCGCCTGGCGGCCGAGATGGCTGTCGGACTTAAACCCTACGGCATCGCCTGCCTGTCGCTGTGGCCCGGCATCGTCGGCACCGAACACATCCGGGAGCTGGCCGAAGAGGGCCGAAAACCAGGGGCGACGGATCGGGTCCTGCGCTCGCTGGCGAGCCAGACCAACTGGGAAACCCCTCTGCTGACAGGGCGTGTGATCGCGGCCCTGGCCGCCGACCCCGATCTCCTGCGCAGATCCGGGACGGTGGGGATCGTCGCGGAACTGGCCTCCAGCTACGGGGTGGCGGATGCGGAGGGTCGCAGGCCGGCCTCGCTGCGGTCGTTGCGGGCCCTGCTGCCGGTGGCGGTTCCATCCCTGGCCGCGCATTCTGGATGGATTCCCGACCTCCGTGTTCCCTGGTGGTTGCTGCTGCTCAGCGCCCGCATCTCCCCCAGATTCTGAGTGTTTCGAGGGGATCTCTCCTGCCAGCTCACTGAATGGAGAGATCAAGATTGAAGCCCACGGTCTTGCCTGCGTCCTTGTCGTTGCCCATCAGATAGACGCGGATGGTGTAGGTGCCAGTTGCGGGCAGGGTCACCAGCGCCGAGTTGTCGGTGTCCATGTGGCCGGTGTAGATCGTCTGCCAGGTGCTGCCGGGCGGGAGGATATTGAAGAACACCGAACCATTGCCGTTGGTGTCGCTCACAGTCAGCTCGGCGAACATCGTCTGGCCTTGCCTGGCGGTGAGCGTGTAGTCGATGTACTCCCTGCCGGTGATGGTGCCACTCACCATCGTGCCGTAGTTGCCTGGTTGAAACTGAACCTGTGAGGAGCGCTGCGCCCAGGCGGCACGCATCGGCGTGATTGAGGCCAGGGCGATCAGGCATCCCGTGGTGATCAGAGCTTTCTTCATCGTTCGAATCCCATGGGTCCATTCCCACCATTCCTAGCCTCGGGGGAATGCCGCTGGTCAGCGTCCGCAGGTCGGGCTTGCCACCACACCAAGCCGAGGCCCGCAGCACCACCCGGCAGCCCGGCGGCTGATGGCATCGGCTCGACAGGCCCCGCTTTCATCTCTTGACCGACAGCCTCCAGCACCGCCTCCTGGCCCAGGGAGCTGAGCTGCTCGTGGATGGTGGTGCCCAACGCCGGCCGAGCGCTGCCGGATGTGCGCCTCTCGGATCACAGCCCCTTCTGGGATGCGGGCTACGACGCGGTGATGGTCACCGACACCTCCTTCCTGCGCAATCCCCACTACCACCTCATGAGCGACACGATCGATACCCTCGATCTGCCCTTCCTGGTGGCCGTCACCGAGGGGTTGGATGCGGCACTGAAGAGGCTGTGAGACCACGTCATAA
>JAWOBH010000351.1:0-8841 GCA_046498125.1 Prochlorococcaceae cyanobacterium
GGCGTGATCGCCGCCAGCGCCGGCAACCATGCCCAGGGCGTGGCCCTGGGCGCCCAGCGGCTGGGCTGCCGGGCGGTGATCGTGATGCCGGTGACCACCCCGGAGATGAAGGTGAAGGCGGTGGCGGCCCGGGGGGCGGAGGTGGTGCTGCACGGCGACAACTACGACGCCGCCTGCGCCGAAGCCACCCGGCTGGGCGCCGAGCGGGGGCTCACCTTCATCCATCCCTTCGACGATCCCGAGGTGATCGCCGGCCAGGGCACCATCGCCCTGGAGATCCTGCGCCAGTGCTCCACTCCCCCCGATGCCATCTACGTGGCGGTGGGAGGCGGCGGCCTGATCGGTGGCATCGCCGCCTACGTGAAGGCGCTCTGGCCCGAGGTGGAGATCATCGGCGTGGAGCCTGCCGATGCCGACGCCATGGCCCGCTCCCTGGCCTGCGGCGAGCGGGTGCGGCTGGAGCAGGTGGGCCTGTTCGCCGACGGGGTGGCCGTGCGTCAGGTGGGGGTGCACACCTTCGCCCTGGCCCAGCGCCACGTGGACCGCATGGTGACCGTGACCACCGATGAGATCTGCGCCGCCATCAAGGATGTGTTCGAGGACACCCGCTCGATCCTCGAGCCCGCCGGCGCCCTGGCGGTGGCGGGCATGAAGGCCGATGTGAGCAGCCGCCAGCTGCGGGATCGCTGCCTGGTGGCGGTGGCCTGCGGCGCCAACATGAACTTCGACCGCCTGCGCTTCGTGGCCGAGCGGGCCGAGCTCGGCGAGGAGCGCGAGGCCATGCTGGCGGTGGAGATCCCCGAGCGGCCCGGCAGCCTGCGCCGCTTCTGCGCCCTGCTGGGCGAGCGCAGCCTCACCGAATTCAGCTACCGCCTCGCCGATCCGCAGCAGGCCCACATCTTTGTGGGGGTGCAGATCCGCAACCGCAGCGACACCGAAGGCCTGCTGGCCAGCCTCGAGCGCTCCGGCTTTCCCTGCCTCGACCTGAGCGCCAACGAGCTCGCCAAGCTGCACCTGCGTCACATGGTGGGCGGCCGGCTGCCGGCAAGCGCCGCTCCGGCCCTCAAGCAGGGGAAAGAACTGCTCTACCGCTTCGAGTTTCCGGAGAAGCCAGGGGCCCTGATGGCCTTCGTGAACGCCCTGCAGGCCAGCTGGAACATCAGCATCTTCCACTACCGCAACCACGGCGCCGATGTGGGCCGGATCGTGGTGGGTGTGCAGGTGCCCCGGGCGGAGCGGCAGCAGTGGCAGGCGTTCCTGGACGCCCTCCCCTACCGGCACTGGGAGGAGACCAGCAATCCCGCCTACCGGCTGTTCCTGGGTTGAAGCCCGGGCCTGGGGCTGCTTATCTGACTCCGAGCCCCGGCTCGCCCCGATGCACAGTCCCTTGAGCAGCCCCCCGAGAGACCCGATCGGCAGCGACCTGGTCGGCAGCAACCCGAGCAGCCGCGACCCGGTCGGCGGCCTTGCCAGCGGCGCCGGCGACGGGCTCTCCCTGCCGGCCCGGCTGGAGGCGATCCTCTACCTCAAGGGACGGCCCCTGAGCCTGGCGGAACTGGCGGAGCTGGCCGGGGTGAACCGCGACGCGGCGGAGCTGGGGCTGATCACGCTGATGGCCGACTATGCCCACCGCGACACCGCCCTGGAGGTGCGCCAGGAGGGCCGGCGCTACAGCCTGCAGCTGCGCGACGGGCTGGCCGGACTGGTGCAGAATCTGCTGCCGGTGGATCTCTCCACCGCCGCCCTGCGCACCCTCGCCACCATTGCCCTGCGCAAGCGCATCCTGCAATCGGAACTGGTGGAGCTGCGCGGCTCCGGGGCCTACGAGCACATCAAGGAGCTGCTGGCCCAGAACTTCATCGAGCGCCGGCGCCAGAGTGAGGGCCGCTCCTACTGGCTGAACCTGAGCGAGAAATTCCATCGCACCTTCGCCATCCGGGCCGAGGAAGTGCGGACGCCGCCATCGCAGGCTGCATAGAGTTCCGGTCGAGCCATCCCGCCTCCCCCCGCCAGACCCCTCCTCCCGCAAAACCATGGAAGTTCTCGCCCAGCTGCTGCTGGTGGTTGCCAACACCCTGCAGATCTATTCGCTGATCCTGCTGGTGCGGGTGCTGCTCAGCTGGTTTCCCAACCTCGACTGGAGCAATCCGGTGCTGAGCACGGTGAGTTCGATCACCGATCCCTACCTGGGGGTGTTCCGGGGCCTGATCCCGCCGATCGGCGGTCTCGATCTCTCGGCGATCCTGGCCTTCCTGGCGCTGAGCTTCGGCCAGCAGATCCTCGGCAGCCTGAGCATGAGTGTGCTGGCCGGGGCCTACTGAACCCCCTGGCCCCTGGAGATCGCTGGTGCCGCCATCAGTTGGCCAGGGCCTGCTCGAGCGGCAGCAGCTCATCCCCCTCCCCGGCCCGGGTGCGCACCGGCGCCGAGAATCCCCTGGCGCGCACGCTGCGGAAGCTGAGTGGATCGGGGGTGCCGGCGGGCACGGCCAGCCGCAGGGCGAAGGAGGAGCGGCCCGGGGGCACATCGCCGATCGTGCCCACCCGGGTTCGGTTCTGGAGCACCGGCTCTCCGCTGGCATCGAGGATGCGGGCGTACACGTCGGTGTCGAACACGGGCCGCCGCCCGCCGTTCTCCACCATGCCCCGCAGGGCGTAGCAGCGGGCTCCGGTGGAGCGGGCGCGATCCGGCTGGGAGGCCACGTCCTCGGCCGGGCAGGGCTCCAGCGTCACCTCGGAAACGGCCAGATCAGCCGCCCAGGCCGGGGCTGGGGGCCACAGCAGGAGCAGCAGCAGCAGGGGCAGGGGCAGCAGCAGCGGGAGAAGCGGCGGCGGCAGCAGCCCTGGCAGCCAGCCAGCCTGGGATGGGCACTTCACCGCAGATCTCCATCGCCGGAAATCACGTTACGGGCGGCACGGCTGGCCAGCTTGTCGAGATTGGCCTGGGCCACCTGCTCGAGCTCCAACCCCAGCTCGGTGGCCAGCTGGGCCACATACCAGAGCACATCCCCCAGCTCCAGCTCCAGGGCCCGGATCACCTCCGGCGAGAACTCTCCGCCCCGGTCGCGGATCACCTTCTTCACCTTGTCGGCCACCTCGCCCGCCTCACCGCAGAGCCCGAGGGTGGGATAGATGGGGTTGGAGCCGGCGCCGGGGTAGCGCGCGGTGTGCCGCGACTGGCGCTGGTAGGTGTGCAGATCCACGCAGGGGCGGCGAATTGGGGTGCCGATGGTAGTTTCACCGGGCTCATGGGGCCCCGATGCATCACCGCGATCTCATGCGTCGCACCAAGATCGTGGCCACCATCGGGCCCGCCACTGATTCCCCCGAGCGGCTGCGGGAGCTGATCGCGGCCGGTGCCAGCACCTTCAGGCTCAACTTCTCCCACGGCGACCACAGCGAGCATGCGGCCCGCATCGTCACCATCCGGCGGGTGTCCAGCGAACTGGGGGTGCATGTGGGCATCCTCCAGGATCTGCAGGGCCCCAAGATCCGCCTCGGACGCTTCGCCGACGGCCCGATCACCCTGCACAACGGCGACAGCTTCCAGCTCACCTCGCGCACGGTGAGCTGCAACGACACGATCGCCACCGTCACCTACGAGGGTCTGGCGGAGGAGGTGCCCGAGGGCAGCCGCATCCTCCTGGATGACGGCCGGGTGGAGATGGTGGTGGAGGGGGTGGACCGGGCCCAGCAGACCCTGCAGTGCCGGGTAACGGTGGGCGGGGTGCTCTCCAACAACAAGGGGGTGAACTTCCCCGACGTGCAGCTCTCGATCCGTGCCCTCACCGAGAAGGACCGCATCGACCTGGCCTTCGGCCTCGAGCAGGGGGTGGACTGGGTGGCCCTCAGCTTCGTGCGCAACCCCTCAGATCTGCGCGAGATCAAGGAGCTGATCGCCAAGCACGGCTACCGCACGCCGGTTGTGGCGAAGATTGAGAAATTCGAGGCCATTGACCAGATCGACGACATCCTGCTGCTCTGCGACGGGGTGATGGTGGCCCGCGGCGACCTGGGGGTGGAAATGCCCGCCGAGGAGGTGCCTCTGCTCCAGAAGGAACTGATCCGCAAGGCCAACAGCCTCGGCATCCCGGTGATCACCGCCACCCAGATGCTCGATTCGATGGTGAGCTGCCCCCGACCCACCCGGGCCGAGGTAAGCGACGTGGCCAACGCCATCCTCGACGGCACCGACGCGGTGATGCTCTCCAACGAGAGCGCGGTGGGCGATTTCCCCGTGGAGGCGGTGGCCACCATGGCCACCATCGCCCGCCGCATCGAGCGCGACTACCCCCAGCGGGTGATCGACAGCCGCATGGCCAGCACGATCCCCAACGCCATCTGCCAGGCGGTGAGCACCATCGCCCGCAACCTCAACGCCGCGGCGATCCTCCCTCTCACCTCAAGCGGGGCCACCGCCCGCAACGTGAGCAAGTTCAGGCCCAGCACCCCGATCCTGGCGATCACCAGCGAGGAACGGGTGGCCCGGCAGCTGCAGCTGAGCTGGGGGGTGAGCCCGCTGCTGGTGAAGGACCAGAACTCCTCAACCGGCACCTTCAGCATCGCCATGGGGTTGGCCCGGGAGCTGGGGTTGCTCCTGGACGGCGACCTGGTGGTGCAGACCGCCGGCACCCTCACCGGGGTCAGCGGTGCCACCGATTTCATCAAGGTGGGGCTGGTGTCGGCGGTGCTCTCCCGGGGCGAGCCGATCGGCAGCGGCTCGGTGAGCGGCCGGGTGCGGCTGGTGCAGAACCCCGAGGCGGCCGTCGCCATCCAGACCGGCGAGATCCTGGTGGTGCGTGAAACCACCTCGGCCTACGTGGATGCGATTCGCAAGGCCAAGGCGGTGATCACCGAGGTGGGTGGCAGCAACAGCCACGCCGCCCTGATGGCCCAGAGCGCCGGCATCCCTGCGATCGTGGGGGTGGTGAATGCCCTCGCCGACCTGGAACAGGGCGAGATCGTCACCCTCGACCTGCAACGCGGCGAGGTGCACCGGGTGGCCCGCAGTCACAGTCCGGAGACCTTCGGCGCCATTCTTTAGGCAGCTTCCACCCCACCATGGCCTCCAGGCTGTCACTCGGCGAAACCGTGGGCATGGCGCTGGCCACCCTCAGGGCCAACCGTCTGCGCAGCCTGCTCACCATGCTGGGCATCGTGATCGGCAACGCTTCGGTGATCACCCTGGTGGGGGTGGGCCGCGGCGCCCAGAACCTGGCCGCCGGTCAGCTCGACAGCCTGGGCGCCAACGTGCTGTTCGTGGTGCCGGGGAACAACGACACCCGGCGCCAGGGCATCGACTTGCCCCGCACCTTGGTGCTCGAGGACGCCGAGGCGATCGCCGAGCAGGTGCCGAGCGTGAGCCGGGTGGCCCCCCAGATCACCCTCAGTGAGGTGGTGCAGAGCGGGGGTCTGAGCAGCTCCACGTCGGTCTTCGGGGTCACGCCCGAGTTCCTGCCGGTGCGCCAGTTCGAGGTGGCCCAGGGACGCTTCTTCTCGGCCGGTGACGTCAGCGGCGGGCGCAGCGTGGCTGTGATCGGGCCCGGTCTGGCCACCCGCATGTTCCCCTTCGGGGCCGCCGTGGGCCAGGTGCTGCGCATCCGCAACCAGCCGTTCGAGGTGATCGGCGTGCTGGAGCCCAAGGGCGCCGTGTTCGGCCAGAACCAGGACGAGAACGCCTACATCCCCCTGAGCACGATGGTGAACCGGCTCTCGGGCCGGAGTCGCCGATTCGGCGTCAGCCTCAACTTCATCAGCGTTGAGGCCCGCGACGCCGACAGCATCAACGCCGCCGCCTTCCAGATCACCAACCTGCTCCGCCAGCGGCACAACATCCTGCGCGAGGATGATTTCGCCGTGCGCTCCCAGCAGGATGCGCTCACGATCGTGAGCACGATCACCGGCGGCCTGACCCTGATGCTGGGGGCGATCGGTGCGGTGTCGCTGCTGGTGGGCGGCATCGGCATCATGAACATCATGCTGGTGTCGGTGAGCGAGCGCACCGCCGAGATCGGCCTGCGCAAGGCCCTTGGGGCTCGCAGCGGCGACGTGCTGAAGCAGTTTCTGGTGGAGTCGCTGGTGCTGGCCAGCCTGGGCGGGGTGATCGGCACGGCAGTGGGGGTCGGCACCGTGACCCTGGCTGCCGTGGTGACGCCGCTGCCGGCCACGATCGGGGCCGGCATGGTGCTGCTCACGGTGGGACTGTCGGGCTCGATCGGACTGTTCTTCGGGGTGGTGCCGGCCCGGCGGGCGTCCCAGCTGGATCCGATCGTGGCCCTGCGAAGCCTCTGAGGCGCTTGGCGTTGGCGCGCAGTCGCGACGGGGAGGCGCGACGGAGGCGCGACAGATGGGCACAGAAAACGAAAGAAACCTTTAAGTCCATCGATCGGCACCGGAAACAGTGGCTACGGGCACCGTTCCAGCCAAGGCGGCAATGGCTTAGTGGAGTCGATGGATTGCTGGGGGAATGCTTGGACCTGCTGACCTGCGGTTACCGCAATGGCACCGATCGCATGGTGATCGTGCGTTGCGTTGGGCCCGAGGCCTTCTTTCTCGAACGGGTGGTGTTCCCGTTCGAGCTGCTGAGCTTCCAGTGCCCCGATGAAACCGAGCTGGAGATCTGGACCCACGGCCTCGGAGGGCCCGAGCTGCTGGAGAGGATCCCCGTGGAGCAGCTCACCCTCGAGCCCGCCGATCCCCAGGCCCAGGTCGGCCACCAGGACGATCTCCTGGAGAGCTGGGCAACCGCTGGCTAGCTGAGCGCCGTTACAGTCGGTAAGAAACGGTCTCAGCTATGAACCAGCGTTGGCGTCTGATTGCTTTGTGGTTGCTGCCGGTGGCGGTGGTGGCCTTCCTGGGTTGGCAGGTGCTCAGCAGCGGCAACCTGGGGGCAAACGGACCCACCACGGCCCCTCGCAACACAGCCGTGGCGCGGATGAGCTACGGCCGCTTCCTCGACTACGTGGATGCCGGCCGGGTGACCGCAGTGGACATCTACGACGGCGGCCGCAGCGCCGTGATCGAGGCCGTGGACCCCGACCTCGACAACCGGGTGCAACGCCTCCGGGTTGACCTGCCCGGGGTGGCCCCCGAACTGGTGAACCAGCTCAAGGACCAGGGCATCAGCTTTGACATTCACCCGCCCCGCCAGTCGCCGCCGGCCCTTGGCATCCTCGGCAATCTGCTGTTCCCACTGCTGCTGATCGGCTCCCTGATCTTCCTGGCCCGCCGCGGCAACGGCATGCCCGGCGGCCCCGGCCAGGCCATGCAGTTCGGCAAGACCAAGGCCCGCTTCGCCATGGAGGCGGACACGGGGGTGAAATTCGATGATGTGGCCGGGGTGGAGGAGGCCAAGCAGGACCTCCAGGAAGTGGTGACCTTTCTGAAGACCCCTGAGCGCTTCACCTCGGTGGGCGCCCGCATCCCCAGGGGAGCCCTGCTGGTGGGCCCTCCCGGCACCGGCAAGACGCTGCTGGCCAAGGCGATCGCCGGCGAGGCGGGCGTGCCCTTCTTCTCCCTCTCCGGCTCTGAGTTCGTGGAGATGTTCGTGGGTGTGGGCGCCAGCCGCGTGCGCGATCTGTTCAAGCGTGCCAAGGAAAACAGCCCCTGCCTGATCTTCATCGATGAGATCGACGCTGTGGGGCGCCAGCGGGGCGCCGGCCTGGGCGGCGGCAATGACGAACGCGAGCAGACCCTCAACCAGCTGCTCACCGAGATGGACGGCTTCGAGGGCAACAGCGGCATCATCATCATCGCCGCCACCAACCGGGCCGACGTGCTCGATTCCGCCCTGCTGCGTCCCGGTCGCTTCGACCGCCAGGTGATGGTTGACGTGCCCGACATCAAGGGCCGCCTTGATATCCTCAAGGTTCACAGCCGCAACAAGAAGCTTGCCGACAACGTGAGTCTGGAGACCATCGCCCGCCGCACCCCGGGCTTCTCGGGTGCCGATCTGGCCAACCTGCTCAACGAGGCCGCCATCCTCACGGCCCGTCGCCGCAAGGACGCCACCTCCCTGGCCGAGATCGATGACGCCGTGGACCGGGTGATCGCCGGCATGGAGGGCAAACCACTCACCGATGGCCGCAGCAAGCGTCTGATCGCCTACCACGAGGTGGGCCATGCCCTGGTGGGCACCCTGGTGCAGGCCCACGACCCCGTGCAGAAGGTCACCCTGATTCCCCGCGGCCAGGCCCAGGGCCTCACCTGGTTCTCGCCCGACGAAGAGCAGATGCTGGTGAGCAAGGCCCAGCTGCGGGCCCGGATCATGGGCGCCCTGGGTGGCCGTGCCGCCGAGGACGTCGTCTTCGGCCGTGAGGAGGTGACCACCGGAGCCGGTGGGGACATCCAGCAGGTGGCTTCGATCGCCCGCCAGATGGTCACCCGCTTCGGCATGAGCGACCTGGGTCAGTTCTCCCTGGAGGCAGGCAGCCAGGAGGTGTTCCTGGGCCGCGACCTGATGACCCGCAGCGACGGGTCCGACCGCATGGCCAGCCGGGTGGATGAGTCGGTGCGGCAGATGGTCCTCAACTGCTATGCCGACACGGTGAAGCTGGTGGCCGAGCACCGCGAATGCATGGACCGGGTGGTGGAGTTGCTGATCGAGAAGGAAACCCTCGACGGCGATGAATTCCGGGCGATCGTGTCCGAGTTCACCACCATCCCCGAGAAGGACCGCTTCTCACCGGTGCTCGCCGCCAGTGACGCGGACAGCTCCCGCCAGCCGGAGCCGGTGCAGAGCTGATCCCGGCACCGACCTGATGAGCTCAGACTGATCAGCCATCAAAAAGCCCGCCATACGGCGGGCTTTCAGATCCCGCACTCAGATCCTCACTCAGACGGAAT
>JAWOBH010000353.1:0-3185 GCA_046498125.1 Prochlorococcaceae cyanobacterium
GCCAACCGCTTCTGGAGCCAGATCTTCGGGATCGCCTTCTCCAACAAGCGCTGGCTGCACTTCTTCATGCTGTTCGTGCCGGTGATGGGTCTGTGGACCAGCAGCATCGGCATCATCGGCCTGGCCCTCAACCTGCGCGCCTACGACTTCGTGTCCCAGGAGATCCGCGCCGCCGAGGACCCCGAGTTCGAAACCTTCTACACGAAGAACATTCTTCTCAATGAAGGCATCCGGGCCTGGATGGCACCGGCCGACCAGCCGCACGAAAACTTCGTCTTCCCTGAAGAGGTACTGCCCCGTGGAAACGCCCTTTAATTCCGGTCTGGTGAGTGTCGGGGGCAAGGACCTCGACTCCACCGGCTACGCATGGTGGGCCGGCAATGCCCGCCTGATCAATCTCTCGGGTCGTCTGCTCGGCGCCCACGTCGCCCACGCCGGTCTGATGGTCTTCTGGGCCGGCGCCATGATGCTGTTCGAGGTGAGTCACTTCACCTTCGACAAGCCCATGTACGAGCAGGGCCTGATCTGCTTCCCCCACGTGGCCACCCTTGGCTACGGCGTGGGGCCCGGCGGTGAGGTCACTGACCTCTATCCCTTCTTCGTGGTGGGTGTGCTGCACCTGATCAGCTCAGCCGTGCTCGGCCTCGGCGGCCTCTACCACGCCCTGCGCGGTCCGGAGATCCTGGAGAACTACTCCACCTTCTTCTCCCAGGACTGGCGCGATAAGAATCAGATGACCAACATCATTGGTTATCACCTGATTCTTCTCGGCGTCGGTGCCCTGCTGCTGGTGTTCAAGGCCATGTTCTTCGGGGGCGTCTACGACACCTGGGCCCCCGGAGGCGGCGATGTGCGCCTGATCAGCAACCCCACCCTCAACCCCGGTGTGATCTTCGGCTACCTCACCCGCGCCCCCTTCGGCGGCGAGGGCTGGATCATCGGCGTCGATTCGATGGAGGACATCATCGGTGGCCACATCTGGATCGGCCTGATCTGCATCTTCGGTGGTATCTGGCACGTGATCACCAAGCCCTTCGGCTGGGTGCGCCGCGCCTTCATCTGGAACGGTGAGGCCTACCTGAGCTACAGCCTCGGAGCTCTCAGCCTGATGAGCTTCATCGCCAGCGCCTACATCTGGTTCAACAACACCGCCTATCCCTCCGAGTTCTACGGCCCCACCAACGCCGAGTCCTCCCAGGCCCAGAGCTTCACCTTCCTCGTGCGTGACCAGCGCCTGGGCGCCAACATCGGTTCAGCCATGGGCCCAACCGGTCTGGGCAAATACCTGATGCGCTCCCCCACCGGTGAGATCATCTTCGGCGGTGAAACCATGCGCTTCTGGGACTTCCGCGGTCCCTGGCTCGAACCCCTGCGCGGCCCCAACGGTCTGAGCCTTGACAAGCTCCAGAACGACATCCAGCCCTGGCAGGTGCGCCGCGCTGCGGAGTACATGACCCATGCCCCCAACGCGTCGCTGAACTCAGTGGGCGGCATCATCACCGAACCCAACTCGGTGAACTTCGTGAACATCCGCCAGTGGCTGGCGTCCACCCAGTTCGTGCTCGCCTTCTTCTTCCTGGTGGGTCACCTCTGGCATGCCGGCCGCGCCCGCGCCGCCGCCGCCGGCTTTGAGAAGGGCATCGACCGTCAGGCCGAGCCCACACTCGCCATGCCCGACCTCGACTGAACCCACTCGACTCGGTTCAACCCTGGATCCAACCGCATCCAGATCCCCTCAGCCCTCGCCCCCGGCGGGGGCTTTTTCATGGCCTCATTCACGCTGTGTCCACCGCAATCAAGTGGGCCATGGATGGTGTAGCCGGCAGCCGAGGACCCCGCAAGATTCAGTCAAACCTGCGCCATCTCCAGTCAGAGATCAGTCATCGGTGCTCCATACGGTGTGGCGGAGCACCATCCATCGTGACCTCTGCCATGAACGCTCTTCTGCTTGCTTCACTGGGCGCCGGCCTGATCGCAGCTCCTGCCGCCCAGGCCCGTGCCTGGCCGATGGCCCAGGCCCAGGCCCCGCTCACCACCCTCAGCAGTCCAGGCCCCGGGGTGATCTGCGACCACAGCACCAGCAGCTGCTACGACCGCAACGGCATCTCGCTGCCGCTCACCCGCCAGCATCTGGGGTCCTGGGCCGAGTGGCGGCTGGCACGCCAGCTGGCCGGCCGGCCGCTGGCGCCGGAGTTCCAGCTCAGCGACGGCAGCCTCTGCGACCTGCGCAGTCAGACCTGCTGGAGTGACGGCTACGGCCGGAGCCAGGTGGCACGCGAGCTCAGTGAAGGGCTGTTCGGCCCGGTGCATGGCGAGCGTGAGGTGGCCCGCTTCGAGGGCCTCTGCAACCTGGTGAACGGCAGCCGTCCGGTGTACGACGGACCCTGCTCGCTGCGGCGGGTGGCCAACGCGGAGCGGGGCGTCACCCGCTATGTGGTGCACCAGCCCGATGGCAGCCGCTACACCTTCAGCGACCGGAGCGGCAGGCTGGAGGTGAGCGATGGCGAGCGGAGCTGGCCGGCCACATTCGTGGATCACGGCTACACCGGCCTGTTCCGCTGGCGGGACGTGACCCTGGTGGCCACCCGCGATCACGGCGCTCTGCCCCTGGACCGCCCCCAGAGCGAGGGGGTCGCCCAGCTGTTCCGCGATCGCTGAGGGGCGGCCCTCAGGCAGGCTCCAGCCAGCGGCGGAGCAGCGGCAGGCTGAGACCGATCACGTTGCTGAAACAGCCCTCCAACCGCTCCACCAGCAGCCCGCCGCGCCCCTCGAGGGCAAAGCCGCCGGCGCACTGGAGCGGCTCACCGCTGGCCACATAGGCCTGGATCTCGGCCTCGCTGAGGGCGGCGAACAGCACCCGGGTGGTCACCGTGGCCAGCAGAGGCTGGGACGGCTGCGTCGATCGGGCGGCAGCCGGAGTCAAGAGGCAGTGGCCGGTGTGCAACTCCCCCCAGCAGCCGGCCATGGTGCGCCAGCGTGCCGCAGCCTCGCTGGCATCGGCCGGCTTGCCATACACCACTCCAGCCACGGTGAGCAGGGAATCGCAGCCCAGCACCGCCCCAGCCGGCTCCCGCAGGCGGGCCGCCGCCCCCACCCTCTCAGTCAACCCCTCAGCCACCGCCTCAGCCTTGGCCCGGGCCAGGCGCTGCACCATGCCCTGGGGATCGGAATCCACGATCCCCTCC
>JAWOBH010000354.1:0-15535 GCA_046498125.1 Prochlorococcaceae cyanobacterium
TACGGCTGCGTGGCCGGCTACCCCGACGGCACCTTCAAGGGCCAGCGGGCCATGACCCGCTTCGAGGCCGCCGCCCTGCTGAACGCCTGCCTCGATCGCGTCACCGAGGTGACCGACGAGCTCAAGCGCCTGATGGCCGAGTTCGAGCGTGAACTCGCCATCCTCAAGGGCCGCGTCGACGGCCTCGAGGCGAAGGTGGGTGAACTGGAGGCCAACCAGTTCTCCACCACCACCAAGCTGAACGGTATCGCCACCATGACGGTGGGCGGCGCCGGCAACACCGGCCTGGGCGACAACGTCACCGTCAACTACGACGTTCGCCTGAACTTCGACACCAGCTTCACCGGTAAGGACCTGCTGCGCACCACCCTGCGTGCCGGCAACTTCGGTGACTCGGTGTTCGGCAACGACAACACCCTGATGGAAGTCGCCTTCGAGGGTGGTTCCGGGGCCGATTCGGTGGAAATCAACCGCCTCTTCTACCAGTTCCCCATCGGCGAGAGCTGGACCGCCACCGCCGGCGCCAAGGTTCGCCAGGACGACATGCTGGCCATGTGGCCCAGCGCCTACCCGGCTGACACGATCCTCGACATCTTCACCTATGCCGGTGCTCGTGCTGCCTACAACCTGAACCTGGGTGCCGGCGTCGGCCTCTGGTATCAGGCTCCTGAGGGCGGTTTCAACGCCAGCGTCAACTACGTGTCGGCCTCTGATTCCGCTCGCGACTCCTCCATCGGTGCTGGTGAGGACTTCAACATCACCGCTCAGGTGGGCTACGCCGGTGAGAACTGGGGTGCAGCTTTCGTCTACACCTACACCGAGCTGGACTACGTCTTCAGCAACAGCTCCAACAACATCGGCATCAGTGCCTACTGGTCGCCCGCTGAAACCGGTTGGGTGCCCTCCATCAGCGCCGGCTTCGGCTACAGCGACTTCAACACCAGCCGCCCCTTTGACGAGGGCTACAGCTGGATGGTGGGTCTGCAGTGGGAAGACATGTTCATGCAGGGCAATGCCCTCGGCATGGCCGTCGGCAGCGCCGGTCAGTCCAACCGCGGCAGCGGTCGCGTAGACACCTTCGGTGTCTGGGGCGACCCCGGCAACGACACCCTGGCCTACGAGCTCTGGTACAAATTCCAGGTCACCGACAACATCAGCGTCACCCCCGCCTTCTTCTGGGTTGAGCGCAGCGGCCGCGATGACACCTACGGCGGTGTCCTCAAGACCACCTTCACCTTCTGATCTCCTGATCTCCAGGGGAGGTTCCTCACACACCCCTTCCCCTGGAGACGTCCCGATCAGTCACTCCTTCCACACCTGTCCTCCTCGTCCTCAGCAAACCCCGGCTTCGGCCGGGGTTTTTTGTTGGCGCTGCGGTTTCCCTAGGGTGCAGGCGCTGCCGCCGCCGCCTTGCTGCGTTGAGTTCTCACCGTGCCGCCCCCGCCGCCGCCGCCGATCCCTACCGGGTGCTGGGGGTGTCGCCCGAGGCCAGTGGCGCCGAGATCAAGGCCGCCTACCGCAGCCTGGTGAAACAGCACCACCCGGATGCCGGTGGTGATGACACCACGATCCTGGCCCTGAACGCGGCCTGGGAAGTGCTCGGCGACCAGGAGCGCCGCCGCGGCTACGACCGCCGCCGCGCCGCCAACCGCAGCAGCAGCCCCGGGGCCGGCACAACCGCGACAACCGTCGCCCGTGCGGCCGCCAGGGGGTCCACCACTGCCACGGCGTCGGAGGAGCAGATCCTGGCCTGGCTGCGGCAGGTGTATGCCCCGATCGACCGGCTACTCGCCCAGGTGGTGAACCCCTTCCCCGCCCAGCTGCGGGCCCTGGCCGCCGATCCCTACGACGACCGGATCATGGAGGCCTTCTGTGCCTTCCTCGAGCAGAGCCAGGCGCGCCTCGAGCGGGTGGAGGGCCTCTACCGCGCCCAGCCCTGTCCCCCTGGCCTGCAGGAGTTCAGCCTGGAGCTCTATCACTGCCTGAGCCTGGTGAAAGACGCCCTGCTCGATCTGGAGCGCTACACCATGGGCTACGTGGATTCCTACCTGCGCGACGGTCGCGAGCTCCTGCGCAAGGCCCGCCTGCGGCGCCGGCAGCTGCATGAGAGCCGCCGGCAGCTGCAGCGCTGATTCAGCCGGAGAAGGCCTCCAGCTGGTCGAGTCTCAGCCACACATCGGGCACCGGCCGGCACCAGCGCAGCTGGGCGTAGTTGCCCTTGACGGCCAGAATTTCACCGGGCCCCTCGAAGATGTAATCCGGGGCCTCGCTGTCGCTGGCGGCCGCCTCCAGGCTGGCGGTGTAGACCTGGCGGTTCACGCGCACCAGGGCGCCTTTCTTGAGGACCGGCTTCGCCGGGGCCTGGTCGGTCTGGCGGGGCGTGTCGGCCATGACAGGTGCTGGCGTAGGCGGGTCGGCGGGGTCAGGCTAGAACCCGTCCCGCGGTCCCCAGCCTTGAGTCCCACCCTCGCCCTGTTCCTCGCCGTGTTCGGGGCGTTGCTGCTGGTGGCAGTGCTGCTGGATGACATCGCCGCCCGCATCCGTGTGCCCGGCATCCTGCTGGTGCTGTTGCTCGGCCTGCTCACCGACAACCGCATCGATGCCCTGCCGGATCAGGGCCCGCCGCTGCTCTCCCTCGGCCACGCCGACCAGATCGCCCAGGTGGCCCTGGTGCTGGTGCTGTTCTTCGGCGGGCTCACCACCAACTGGCGGGAGCTGCGCCCGGTGCTGCAGCCGGCCCTGCGCCTGGCGACCCTGGGCTCCCTGCTCACCGCCGTGCTGCTGACGCTGCTGGTGCTGGCCCTCGGCAGGGTTCCTCTGCCCGTGTTCGCCATCCCCCTCAGCCTGCCCCTGGCGCTGTTCGTGGGGGCCATGGTGTGCAGCACCGACGCCTCGGCGGTGATCGCCCTGCTGCGGCCCCTCAACAACCACCTGCCCCGACGCCTGATCGATCTGATCGAAACCGAATCGGCGTTCAACGATCCGGTGGCGGTGGTGCTGGCGGGTCTGGCCCTGGCGATGGCCTCCGGCCAGGGCACGGGCAGCCCCGCCGAGCTGGTGGCTGCGGTGCTGCGCCAGTTCCTGCTCGGGGCCCTGCTGGGGTTCCTGGGCGGCAGCCTGGCCCGCCAGCTGCTGGCGGGCCGTTCCTCCACGGCAGGGCCGCTGCTGCCGGTGCTCAGCCTGGCGGTGCTGTTGCTGCTGGTGGGCGCCACCCAGCTGCTGGGGGGCTCCGGCCTGTTGGCCGCCTACATCGCCGGGCTGGTGCTGGGAAACGCCGGCGACTGCGACCGCCCGGTGCTGGAGGAGGCCCATGCCGGCTTCGCCAAGATGGCGGAACTGATGCTCTTCCTCTGCATGGGGCTGGTGGTGCAGCCGGAGGATGTGGTGCGCGAGGTGGTGTGGGCGGTGCTGCTTTTCGCCGCCATGCTGCTGGTGCGTTGGCTGATGGTGCAGCTGCTGCTGGTGAATTCGGGTTTCGCCCCGTCCGCGAAGCTGTTCGTGGCCTGCTCGGGCCTGCGAGGGGCGGTGCCGATCGCCCTGGCGATTCAGGCCGCCGCCTCCCCGATCCCCTGGGGCCGCGCGATGCCGCCCCTGGCCCTCGGCGTGGTGCTGCTGGGCCTGGGTCTCCAGGGCGTCGCCTTGGTGCCCATGGCCCGCCGGCTGGGCCTGAGCGAGCCGGCCTAGCCTCCCCCCAACACGGGGAGATCGACGCGTGCGATTGCTGCTGCTGGGCTGCTCAGGGTTCGTGGGCCGCGAACTGGTGCCCTTCCTGCTGGAGCTGGGCCACTGCCTCACCCTGGTGAGCCGGCAGGCCCAGCCCTTTCCCCAGCTGGTGGGCAATCGCCTGGCCTGCCTCCAACTCGATCCCAGCCAGGCCGCCAGCTGGGAGCACGAGGGGCTGCGCCAGGCCCTGGCGACCGCGGAGGGTGTGGTGAACCTGGCCGGCGAGCCCATCGCCGAGAAGCGCTGGACGCCAGCCCACCGGGAGCTGCTGATGGCCAGCCGCGTGGCCACCACCGAGCAGCTGGTGCGGGCCCTGCACCAGCTCGAGACTCCGCCGGGGGTGCTGGTGAACGGTTCGGCGGTGGGCTACTACGGCACCAGCAGCGAGGCCCGCTTCAGCGAGGCCAGCCCCCCGGGCGACGACTATCTGGCCGAGATCTGCAGGCGCTGGGAGGAGGCCGCCGCCGGCGTGCCGGCGGCCACCCGCCTGGTGATCCTGCGCATCGGCATCGTGCTGGGGCCCGACGGCGGAGCCCTGGGCCGGATGCTGCCCGTGTTCCGGCTCGGGTTTGGCGGGCCGGTGGGCAGTGGGCGGCAGTGGATGAGCTGGATCCATCGCCACGACCTCTGCCGCCTGATCGCCACCGCCCTGGAGGACGGCAGCTACCGCGGCGTCTACAACGCCGTGGCTCCCCAGCCGGTCACCATGGCCGACTTCGCCGCTGCCCTGGGGCGTGCCATCGGTCGTCCCAGCCTGTTGCCGGTGCCCGGGCCGGTGCTGCAGCTGCTGCTCGGTGATGGCGCCCAGGTGGTGCTGGAGGGCCAGCAGGTGCTGCCCGAGCACCTGTTGCGCCAGAACTTCCCGTTTCAGTACGGCGAGCTCAGCGCTGCCCTCGCCGCTGCCACCAGCCGAGCAGGCCGCTGATCAGCGCCGCCCCCATCAGCAGGCCGATGGCCGGCGTGAACAGTGGCTCCCACAGCCGTTGAAACAGCTCCAGCGGCGCCTCCACCTGGCGGCTGTGGCAGAGCACCGCCACGGCGAACCACAGGGCGGCGGCGATCACTAGGAACACATTCGCTACCAGCAGGGTGTCGAGCCCGGCCTTGAGGCGTTGCAGCATCGGCATCGGCGGGGTGTCGGCCATGGATCCCAGGAGTTTCAGAGGCACTGCAGCAGATCCATGATCGCCGCCGCCAGGCGTTCGCTTCCGCCGGCGGCACCGATCCGCTCGGCGGCCGCGCTGGCCCAGCGCCGCCGCAGAGCCGGACCCTGCCGGGGGTCGGCCAGGCGCTGCAGCAGGTCCGCACCCAGGGCCGCCGTGGTCTCCAGGTTCGCCTCGCTGCCCGGCTCTCCGTCGGCGCCGATCACGGCCGGGCCCAGCAGGCGCCGTTGGGCTTCGGCAAAGCCGGCCGTGAACTGGGGACCACGGCCCACCAGCTGCAGCACCGGCTTGCCCAGCCCCACCGCCTGCTCACTGGCGGTGCCCGCCATCGCCAGCACCAGGTCCGCCGCCGCCAGCTGGGCGGCGAAGCCCGACCACACCAGCTCCAGCTCCAGGCCGCCAGGATGGCGGAGCACCTGCCCCCCGCCGGCTGCGGTCACCGTCCTCCAGCCCAGGGGGGCCGCCAGCTGTTGAATGGCTGCTGATGTCAGGCTGCCCACCAGGGCTGCGCTCACCCGCAGCTGTTGCGGGCGCGCCAACCGGTTGGCCAGGCGTGGAAGCAGGTCGAGCATCAGGGCCAGGTTGTGTGACGCCTCCGGCAGGCGGCTGCCGGGGAGCAGCAGCAGCTGCTGCTCCCCCTCGTCCCCGGCGGTCTCGCGGCGGCCGTCCTCTCCGGTGAGCACCGCATCCAGAAAGGGGTTGCCCAGACAGTGCACCGACCGCCGCAACTGCCCGCTGAGGTCCTCGGCACTGAGGCGGTCGCGGGCCCAGATCGCCGTGAAGCAGCGGCGGCTCAACAGCCAGCCGCAGGGCCAGGGCAGCCGCAGCCGGCCTTCGTAATGGCTGGAGTAGGCCACCAGATACACGGCGGCCGGCCGGCCACTCAGCCAGCCGCCCAGCACCGCCACCACATCCCCCACCGCCACCACCAGATCGGCGCTCCGGCTGCGCCGCCGCAGCCGCGCCAGCTGCACGATCACATGCAGCGTCTGCCCCTCCAGCAACTCGCGCACCTGGCCGGACAGGCTGGTGAAGCCGAGGCCGCCGGTGCTGAAGGCGCGGGTGTGGCCCAGCACCGCGATGCCGCGCTGCCGGTAGGGCTCCCCATGGCCCACCAGGGGCAGCGCCCTCACCGTCACGCCGAGGCGCCGCAGGGCAGTGGCGATCAGGGCGCCGCTGAGGTCCTCCCCGTGCCCGTTGCTGAGCAGTAGCACCCGGCCCTGGCCCATGGGGCGCGTGGCCGTCAGCTCTGCAGCCAGGCGCGCACCTTCTCCATGGCGCGCCAGCCGGGTCTGCGGTTCAGGCCGTCGTCGATGGAGCTGTTCAACTCCTGGGCCAGATCCGGTGCCATCGCCATCACCCGCCGCACGATTTCAATGTGCTCACGCACCCCCTTGGCGCCCGTTTCCAGCATCGCCAGGCTGAGATTGATGCGGGCCTGGGGGTCCTGGGGATTGAGCTTCACCGCCTGGCGGGCGGAGCGCAGGGCGTCGAGGGGCTGATCGGCCAGCAGCTGCAGCCAGGCCAGACAGGTCCAGCCGGCTGACTGGCGGGGCGACTGCCGGGTGATTGCCAGAAACTCGGGGATCAACTCGGCCGGGTCGGAGCCGGCGTTGTAACGGGCGATGGCCTGGTCGAACTGGGAGTCCGCTGGACTGGCCGTCATGGCTGGGGAACGGGATCGCTCGGTTCAGATTCCCACGGCGGGCCCCAGAGCCCAGCGCCGCGCAGCGGCCCCTCCACTCCGTTGCCGGCCGCCGAGGGTCACACCGCGAAGGAGCTGCCGCAGCCGCAGGTCTGGGTGGCGTTGGGATTGGAGAAGTTGAAGCCGCCGCCGATCAGGGCACTGGAGAAGTCGAGCTGCATGCCGTAGATGTACAGCAGGCTCTTGGGATCGCACACCACCCGGAAGCTGGGGCTGCCGGCCGGTTCGTACACGTAGCACTCGTCGTCGTCGCGGATGTCGCTGGCCTCCACGAAATCCATCGTGTAGCTCATGCCGCTGCAGCCACCGGAGCGCACCCCCACCCGCAGCACCTTCTCGGTGCCCTCCTGGCGCACCAGAGTTGCGAGCTGCTTCATCGCCGGTTCGCTGATCAGGATCCCCTTGCCGTCCCGGGCGGTGTGGGCTGCGGCGGACTGATGGCCAGCGGGGTTGTCGCCTGTGGGCTGGGTGGTGGGTTGAGTGACGGACAGGGTTGAGGGCTGGGTCGCCAGATCGGTGCTCATGGCGGTTGGGCGCGGGGCGCACGGCGGGTTGGCCGCAGATGCTAGGGAGCCAGCCACCTTCTGAGGGCTCAGCTCCATAGAGTCGGGCATCTGTTTGTGAAGGGCCAAGGTGCGCGTCGCCATCGTTGGAGCTGGTCTGGCCGGTCTCTCGGCCGCCGTTGACCTGGTGGATGCGGGCCATCAGGTGGATCTCTACGAGGCCAGGCCGTTCATGGGCGGCAAGGTGGGCAGCTGGGAGGACCCCGACGGCAACCACATCGAGATGGGGTTGCACGTGTTCTTCTTCAACTACGCCAATCTCTTCGCCCTGATGCGCAAGGTGGGGGCGATCGACAACCTCCTGCCCAAGGAGCACACGCACCTGTTCGTGAACCGGGGCGGCGATCTGCGCGATCTCGACTTCCGCTTTGCCCTCGGGGCCCCCTTCAACGGCCTCAAGGCCTTCTTCACCACCCCCCAGCTCGACTGGATCGACAAGCTGCGCAACGCCTTAGCCCTCGGCACCAGTCCGATCGTGCGTGGTCTGGTGGATTACGAGGGGGCGATGACGACGATCCGCGCCCTCGACCGGATCAGCTTCAAGCAGTGGTTCCTCAGCCACGGCGGCAGTCCCCGCAGCATCGAGCGGATGTGGGATCCGATCGCCTACGCCCTGGGCTTCATCGATTGCGAAACGATCTCGGCCCGCTGCATGCTCACCATCTTCATGATGTTTGCCGCCAAGACCGAGGCCTCCAAGCTCAACCTGCTCAAGGGATCCCCCCACCGTTGGCTCACGGGGCCGATCCTCCAGTACATCGAGCAGCGCGGTGGTCGCCTGCATCTGCGCCACCGGGTCACCGAGGTGCAGGTGGAGGAGGGTCCGGCGGGCACCGATGGTCTGCCCGTCACCCGCGTCAGTGGCCTTCGTCTGGGCACGCCGGAGGGAGAGATCGAGGTGCAGGCCGATGCCTACCTGGCGGCCTGCGACGTGCCCGGCATTCAGCGGTTGATTCCCCAGGCCTGGCGCCGTTGGCCCCTGTTCGACCGGATCTACCGACTGGAAGCTGTGCCCGTGGCCACCGTGCAACTGCGCTACGACGGCTGGGTCACCGAACTGGGTGAGGATGCCGCCGCCACTGCGGCCCGCGCCGACCTGTCCCGTCCCGCCGGCCTCGACAACCTCCTGTACACAGCCGACGCCGATTTCAGCTGTTTTGCCGATCTGGCCCTGGCCAGTCCGGCCGATTACCGCAAGCAGGGTTTGGGATCCCTGCTGCAGTGTGTGCTCACCCCCGGCGACCCCTGGATCCCGAAAAAGAGTGAGGAGATCGTCGCCCACACCGATGCCCAGGTGCGCGAGCTGTTCCCGTCCTCCCGCACGCTCAACCTGGTGTGGAGCAATGTCGTCAAACTGGCACAGTCGCTGTATCGCGAGGCCCCCGGTATGGAGCCGTACCGGCCGGATCAGCGTACGCCGGTGAGCAACTTCTTCCTGGCCGGCAGTTACACCCGGCAGGATTACATCGACTCGATGGAGGGGGCCACCATGAGTGGCAGGCTTGCTGCCGCAGCAATCCTGGATCAGCCGGTTGCCCTGGCCACCAACGCGGCCGCCGCGCCTGACCCGGTCCCCGCCTGAAGTCCACGCCTGAACCCGAGCCCAGCAGCCGCCAGGCCTCACCCGTCCCCCGAGAAGCACCGCATGGGCCGTTGGCTCGAACACAGCGTCACCACCACGATTCAGGCCCCGGTGGAGCAGGTGTGGGCGGTGTGGATCGATCTCGAGGCGATGCCACGCTGGATGCGCTGGATCGAGTCGGTCAAAACCGCGCCCGACGACCCCGATCTCACCGACTGGACCCTGGCCGCCCAGGGCTTCCGCTTCCACTGGAAGGCGCGCATCACCCGGCGGGTGGAGGCCCAGCAGCTGCACTGGGAGTCGGTGGGGGGCCTGGCCACCAAGGGAGCCGTGCGTTTCTATCCCCAGCCGGAGGGCCCCACGGCGGTGAAGCTCAGTGTCAGCTACGAATTGCCAGGGGTCTTGGCACCGCTGATGGATCCCAGCATCCTGGGGGGCATTGTCACCAGGGAACTCCAGGCCAACCTCGACCGTTTCCGGGATCTGGTTGAACGCCCTCACCGCTGAACCGCCGATGTCGTCCTCCTCTGCTGCCGCTCGCGGCCTGTCCGCCTGCCTGCTGATCGCGGCCCTGGCCGGCAGCACTGCGCTGCTGGTGGCCTGCTCGCGCGATCAACCCGAAGCCGAGCTTGAAGATCCCGCCGCGGATCCGCCGCCACCGGCGGCGGATCCGGCGGCCCCTGCGGCCACCGCGGATGTGAGCGGCTTCACCCCTCTTCCCACCACCAACCAGGTGCTGGCGGCCAACCCCATCGGCCGCAGCGATCCCTTCGCCTACGACCCTTCGGCCCTCAGGCCCGGCGCCACCGCCGCCAGCGCCACGGCTCCCAGCGGAATGGCCCCACCGCAGGACCGTCCGGCCCCGCCTCCGCCCCTGCAGCTCCCCCCCGATTTCCTGTTCAGCGGCGTGATCCGTGTCGGCGCTTCGCCCCAGGCCATGGTGCAGCTCGGCGACAACACCGGTTCCTTGGGCATCGGCGAGGTCGGCGGCCGCAACACCGACCTGCTGCCCGTCGGCTGGGTGGTGTCCTCGATCGACGTCGACCGTGGCCGTCTGGTGCTCCGTCAGGGGTCCCAGACCGTCACCGCGGAGCTCTGAGCGGTCGTCCCTCCAGGGCCCTGGCGCAGGCCTGCACCAGTCCGGCCAGGTCGTAGGGGTCGGCTTCCGCATCCACCCGGCCCAGACAGCTGCGGCAGCCTTCGCTGGTCTGGGGCCCGATCGACACAATGGCCAGCGGGCTCAGGCGCTCCCGCCAGGCATCGCCGAAGGCCGCCTCCAGGAGCTGGGCTGTGTGACGCACGGTCTTGCCGCTGCTGAAGGTGATGGCATCCAGTTGGCCCTGCTGCAGCGCCGCCACCGCGTCACTGGGGAGGCCCTGGGGACAGCGGGTCTCGTAGGCGGGCACCTCCACCACCCGGGCCCCCGCCGCTGCGAACGCCTCCGGCAGCAGGGTGCGGCCTCCGCTCTGCACCCGCGGGATCAGCAGCCGCAGTCCCCAGCCCGACACCGGGAAATGCTCCACCAGGCTGTCGGCCACGAAGGCCGGCGGCACGAAATCGGCCGGTGCACCCAACTCCTCCAGCCGGGCGGCGGTTTTGCGGCCCACCGCCGCGATCTTCAGACCGCCGGGCCGGCGGCCCAGCCGGCGGCCCAGCCGCTGCAGCCGTTGCTCCACCGCGTCCACGCCGTTGGCACTGGCAAACACCAGCCAGTGAAAGTCCTCCAGCTCAGCCAGGGCATCATCGAGGGGCCCCCAGGAGTCGGGCGGTGTGACCACCAGAGCCGGCAGGTCCAGCACCTCGGCGCCGGCCGCCTCGAACAGCTGCCGGGCGGCGCCCAGCTGGGTTTCGGCCCGGGTCACCGCCACCCGCCGTCCCGCCAGCGGCGCCCTGGCACCTGGGGCCGCGCCGGCAGAGGCTGGGGAGGGATCGGAGGGGCTGGCCATGGCGCGGGAGCTCGGGACTGGTGCGGGGGGTGGCGCTGGTGCAGGGGGTGGTGCCGGGGTGGCCACTGGCGCCTCAATCGTCCAGTTTCACCAGGGGGCCCAGCCGTCTGCGCAGATCCTCGGCGGTCGCCGCCTGGCCCTGGTGTCGCCACAGCTGGATGGCCTGGCGGAACCCGCGGCGGGCGCCCTGCAGATCGCCGGCCAGCAGCTGGGCCGCCGCCAGGTTCTGATGCCATTCGGGCTGGTCGGGATCGAGGCTGATGCCGCGCTGGTAGGCCTGGATCGCCGCCGCCAGATCCCCCCGACGGCGTTCCACCTGGGCCAGCCTGGCCCAGGGCAGTCCCAGCTCAGGCGCCGCTGCCGTGGCCTCCCGGGCCAGCCGCGCCGCCTCCTCCAGCTGCCCTCCGGGGCTGTCCCCCGCAGCGCCGGCGAGGTCGGCCAGCAGGCCGGCCAGGTTGAGGCGCGCCCCCAGGCTGATGCGCGGCGTCAGGGGCAGGGCCAGGGCCTGCCGGTAGAGGGCGATGGCCCGCTGGGGTTCGTCCGGCGTGCGGGCGATGGCCAGATGCAACAGCAGCTCGTAGCGCTCGGCCACCGCCGTGGCGGGGCAGTGGGCCAGGCCCCGCTCCAGCAGGGCGATGCCGCGTTCGCGGCGCCCCTCGCTCACCTCCAGGCTGCCGAGCTTGGCGCAGGCGTAGGGATCCCCTGGGCGCTGCACCAGGTCCCGTTCCATGGCCTGGCGCAGTCGGCGCGCCTTGTCGCCGCTCGCCAGCAGCTCCGGTCGATAGCCGTCGTGCACCAGAGCTGGTTCGGGACAGTCGGCGATGCGCCAGTGCGGCTCCCGCTGGATCAGGGCCAGCACGCTGTCGTCCACCAGCGCGTGATAGCGCCCGCTCCAGCCGATGGCGGCATGGCGGCGGAACAGGCGGCTGACGCTGGAATAGGGCGACTGGTGGGCACCGCGCTCAAAGCGCAGCAGATTCACCAGCAGCAGGTCGGGTTCGGCCATCAGCCGGCGCAGCGGCTCCCGGGCCTGGGGTCGCAGCTGTTCGTCGGCATCCAGCACCAGCACCCAGTCACCGCGCACCAGCTCAAGGGCGGCGTTGCGGGCCGGCGCGAAATCCCCCGGCCAGGCCAGTCGCTGAACCACGGCCCCGCAGCGTTGGGCGACCGCCACCGTGGCGTCGCTGGAGCCGGTGTCCAGCAGCACCATCTCGTCCACGAACCCGGCCACCGAGCCCAGGCACCGCTCCAGCCGCTCGGCCTCGTTGCGCACGATCATCGACAGACTCAGGCTGGGGGGACGGCTCATGGGGGCTTCAGTCGGTGAACCCGGCCCCGGCCCCGGCCCTGGTCCCCAGCCCCAGGCCGCCGAGCGCTGCGGCCTGGGCCAGGGCCATCTGGCCCGGGCTGTGGGCCGCCGCCAGCCCGGCCGGCAGCAGCGTCTGCAACGTGTCCCAGAGGTAGGGGCTGCCATACACCACCAGCCCCGCCAGCCGGCCGGCATCCAGGAGTTGCCCCAGGGCCACCGGCCAGGGCTCGTGTCCGCCGGCATGGCCGCGGAAGGGATTGCCGCGCACGAACAGCTGCACCAGCACCGGCCCCTCTCCCAGCCGTTCCAGGGCCAGTGGGGCCTGGGGGTCGCCGCTCCAGGGCGACATGGTGTCGCCGGCCAGCAGGCAGGGCAGGAAGCCGGCCGCGGCGGCCACGGTGATCGCCGGCGCAGTGGCCGGAAGAAACGCGGCCTGCAGGGCCTGATCGAGGCGGATCAGGTTCACCCCCGGACGGCCGGCCGGCGGCGGCTGGACCTGGCCGCGGACCTCCAGCGTGGCGGTCACCAGGTCGTGGGCCAGCTCAGGATCCGCCGTTGCCGCCTGGCAGGGATCGGCCGCTGTGCGGCCCTGTTGCGGCAGGCCGGCGAGGGCGGTGCGGCGGCGGGTGACGCTGGCCTCCAGCCGTCCGCGGTCCAGCCGGCGATCGGCCACGGCCGCGGTGATGGCGGTGATCGCCGCGCGGGCATCGGCGGGCATCAGCACCAGATCAGCCCCGGCCTCCAGGGCCAGCACAGCGGCCTCCCCGGCCCCGTAGCGGCCGGCGATGGCCTCCATCACCAGGGCGTCGGTCACCACCAGGCCCGTAAAGCCCAGCTGCTGGCGCAGCAGGTCGTTGAGCACCGCAGCCGAGAGGGTGGCGGGCCGCTCCGGATCGAGGGCCGGCAGGCTCAGATGGGCGGTCATCACCGCCGCCACACCGGCGGCGATCGCGTCGCGGAATGGCGGCAGTTCCACCGCCTCCAGCCGGTCCCGGCTATGGGCCAGCACTGGCAGCTCCAGGTGGGAGTCACGTCCGGTGTCGCCGTGGCCGGGAAAGTGTTTGGCGCAGCCCAGCACCCCCTCGGCCTGGAGCTCCCGGGTGAAGGCCGCCGCCAGGGCGCCGGCGGTGCTCGGATCCTCGCCCCAGGCGCGCACGTTGATCACCGGGTTGGCGGGGTTGTTGTTCACGTCACACACCGGCGCCAGCACCCAGTTCAGCCCCACGGCGCGGGCCTCGCGGCCGGTGCAGCGCCCGTAGCGGCCGGCCAGTTCCAGGGCCCGTTCGGGTGCGCGGCGGTGCAGGCGTCCCAGGGCCAGGGGCGGCACCAGCCAGCTGGCGCCGTCGAAGCGCTGACCCACGCCCTCCTCCACGTCGGCGCAGAGCAGCAGGGGGCGACGGCCGGCCCAGCTCTGCAGCTGGCGGGTGCGCAGGGCCAGTTCCGCGGCACTGCCGCCGAGCAGGATCACCCCTCCTACCCCGGCCTCGAGGAGCCCCCGCAGCTCGCTGTTGGCCAGTTCCCAGCGGGGATAGCGGCGCTGATGGTCGCTGAGGTGGCCGCTGGCGCGCACCACCAGCAGCTCGGTGATCAGCCGCTGCAAACCGTGATCGAGCGCTGCCCCATCGCTCATCGGTCACTGTCGCCGGGTCCGGCCGTGGCTCCGTCGTCGTGGCCATCGCCGTCAGCGGGCTCCCCCTTGAGGCTGCGCTCCTGTTCCAGCTTGGAGAGCAGGCCCAGCACCGTGCTGCCCTGCTGGATGCCCCGGTCGAGCACGAACACCACCTCCGGGGTGCGGCGCATCCGCAACCGCCGTCCCAGCTCCCCCTTCACGAATGGGGTGGCGGAGCTCAGGCCCGCCATCGCCTGCTCGCGGTCGGCGTCGGAGCCGAACACGCTCACGAAGATGCGGCAGTGCTGCAGATCTCCCGCCACCTCCACCGTGGTGACACTCACCAGCCCCCGGCCCACCCGCTCATCGCGCAGGCCGGCCTGGAGCAGTTCGCTCACCTCGCGGCGGATCATGGAGGCCACCCGCTCCACCCGTCGGCTCCGTGCCATGGCTACGCCAGTGGTTGGGAGGTCACCATCGCACGCAGGATCAGCCCCAGACTCAGCATCCCACTCACCGCCGCAGCGATCAGGGCTACTGCCGTGACCGGGTTGCTGGCCCTGGCGGCCAGCGGCTCGACCACCGAATTGGCCACCCCCAGGGCCAGCGCCACCAGGTAACGCGGGTACCGCGTCACGTTCAGGAAGAACTCCCGCATGCCATCTCCTTGCACTGGCTACTCTGCCGCCTGGCACCAGGGCCTGAAGGATGCAACTGCACCAGTTCCGCCATTCCGCCTTCTGTGAGAAGGTGCGGCTGGTGTTGGCGGCCAAGGGGCTCGACTACACCGTGGTGGAAGTCACCCCGGGGGTGGGTCAGCTTGACCTCTTCCGGCTCTCCGGCCAGCGCCAGGTGCCGGTGCTCGTGGATGGATCCGAGGTGATTCCCGACTCCACGGCGATTGCCCTGCATCTCGAAGGTCAACACCCCCTGCCCGCCCTGCTGCCGGCGGATCCGGCCGAGCGGGCGCAGGTGCTGCTGCTGGAGGACTGGGCGGACACCGCCCTCGCCTCCGGCTGCCGCCTGGCCCTGCTGCAGGCCGCCGGCGCCGATCCGGTGCTGCGCTCCGCCCTGTTGCCCGATGCCACGCCGGCCCCGCTGCGCCAGCTGGTGTCGGGGCTGCCCAGTGGGTTGATGGGGGGCATGGGCGAAGCCATCGGTGAGCTGTTCGGCCAGCAGCAGCGCCGTCAGCTGCAGAGCAATCTCGAGCAGCTGGCCCTGCTCACGGCTTCCCGCCGGCACCTGGTGGGAGACCAGCTCAGCCTCGTGGATCTGGCGGTGGTGGCCCAGCTCTCGCTGCTCTCCTTCCCCGCCAGCAGCGGCGCCCCCCTGGCGGGCCGAGGGGTGAGCGGCATCGCCGATAACCCCGTGCTCGAGCCTCTGTTCAGCTGGCGCGATCGGCTTCTGGCCCAGCTCGGACGAGTCTGAGACTGAGCCGCTGGCTGCGCTCGGCTCCGGCCCTCAGGCCCAGCGCCTGCTCGCCGAAGCCATGCAGCACCTGCAGGCTCAGCGCATCGACCAGAAACACTCCGGCGAAGGGGCTCGCGTGCGGGGTCCCAGCACCGCGGATTCCAGCTCCACCGTGCTGCCGCCCGGCCCGGCCCGGCTTGCCAGTTGACGGTTGGGGTTGTGCGGATCGTCGGCCACGAAGCGCACCCGGTAGCGGCTGCCGTCACTGCTCAGCACCTCCCAGCTGCCGACAAACCAGTCGGGGTCGTGGAGGTCGCGCCGAACCGGCCGTTCCAGGGGTGCCGGCAGGCAGGACATCCAACGGGCCAGGATGCCGCCAGGCGCTGCGCTTGCCATGTCCGATCCCCTGCTGCGGGAACTCGATCATTACGTGGTGCTGGACCCCGCCTGCGCTGAGCGCATCCTCACCTGCGCCAGGCCGGCCAGCTGCACTTCCAGCCAGGCCAGGGTTTCGGCAGCGGTGAG
>JAWOBH010000092.1:0-28700 GCA_046498125.1 Prochlorococcaceae cyanobacterium
CCGGGTGTCCCCCTCGGGGCGGCTGCCCTTCAGCCTGCCCGGCAGCAGCCAGCAGCTGCCGGGCAGGCTGAAGGGCAGCCCCGGGCGCAGGAGGTCAGCTACGACCTCTGGCACGGCTACCGGCGCCTGGGTCGCGACCGGGAGCGGGCGGCCTACCCCTTCGGCTTTGGCCTCTCCTACAGCCGCTTCGAGCTCAGCGACCCCACGGCTGCCCTCACGGGTGAGCTGCACGCGCAGCTGCATGCAGAGCCGCACGGGGAGCCAGACGTGGCCGAGGCTGTGGCGGTTGTGGTGGGGGTGACGCTGCACAACCGGGGGGCCATGGCGGCTGCCGAGGTGGTGCAGGTGTATCTCGAGCCTCCCGGCCTGGGGCTGGAGCGTCCGCCCCGCACGCTGGTGGGGTTCGAGCGCCTGGAGCTGGCGGTCGGGGAACGGCGGCGCCTGCAGCTCACCCTTCCCCTGCGCCGTCTGGCCGTCTTCGATGAAGCCCGCGACGGCTTCATGCTGGAGCCGGGTGACCATCGCCTGGTGCTGGCCCGCCACGCGGAGGATCCAGGCCTGGCGCTGAACCTGCCGTTGCCGGCGTGTTGGCTGGGACCCTGATCCCCTGGGGAACTCAGCGGCCGCCGGGGATCCGCTGCAGCACCAGCTCCAGCCGCAGGCGGTTGTAGCGCTGCAGCAGCAGGCACGGGAGGTTGAACAGGGTGGCGAAGACCAGGTTGATCAGCACGCCCGCGGGCGGCAGCCACAGGGCCGTGAGCAGCCAGGCGGGCCACAGGGCCCAGTGCACCAGCTCGGCCCGCCGCGTCTCCAGCAGCAGGCGCCGCAGGGCCAGGGGCTCGCGCCGCACCAGGCTGGCCTTGCTCACGCCGCCGGGCAGGGCGTTGCCGGCGTCGGGAATCCAGGGCTTCCAGTGCCGAACTCCCAGGCGCCGGTCCATGCGCCGCAGGGCCTGCCGCGGCGTCCGGGCGTCCGGTGTGCTGGAGCTGCCGCTTCCAGACGCCTCCAGCAGGCGGTCGGGGAGATGGTTGGCGATCGAACCCACCAGCAGTGACCAGCCAAGCCAGAGCCCGGCGCAGCCCAGCAGGGCCGGCAGACCCCTGGGCATCCACATCGCCAGCCCGCCGGCCGCAGCGCTAGCGCTCCCGAACCAGCCGCCGAGGCCCATCAGCGGGTGCTGAAGGTGCGGCCCTTCCAGCGCACCTGGCCGCGCTTGAGGTTGAGGATCGCCTGCACGAACACCGCCAGGAAAAACACCACGGGCACGGGAAACACCAGGTTGATCCAGCAGAAGCGCCCCACCCGGCGGGTGATCACCAGCAGCTGCAGCGCGAAGGCCCCATAGATCAGGGCATTGCTCAGCGGGCGCGGGTCCCCCGTCAGCGGCCAGCCCAGCAGGGACGCCGGCAGGCACCAGGCCGCCCAGAACAGTCCCGAGAGCCACAGCAGCACCCCCAGCATCCAGGGCCAGCGCACCTCCCCGGCGGCGGCGGCGAAGTTCTTGTTGAAGCCCGTCACCAGATCCCCCAGGCCGCCGGGGTACATGCGATAGGCGATCAGGCCGTCGCCGATGAAGGCGCTCACCGGCAGTCCCGCGGCCTCATAACAATGGCCCAGAAACCAGTCCTCCACAACTTTATTCGCCACGGCCGCGTGGCCGCCGCTGCGCCGGTAGTCAGCGCGGCTGGTGACCATGGCCGGACCGAAGGCCACGCCGCAGCCCGGCCCCAGGGGCACGGCCATCAGGCCCACCAGGTTGAACAGCACCGAGAGCTGCTCGTAGGCCTGCTCGGTGCGGTGGTAGGGCTGCACCGAAACCAGGCCCCCCAGGCGCTGCCAGGTGGCCACCAGCCTGTGCAGAAACCCCTGCGTGGGCCGGGTGTCGGCATCGAGAAACACCAGCAGCTCCCCGTGGCTGGCCGCCACGCCGTGGTGCAGGGCCCAGGTCTTGCCGCACCAGCCGGCCGGCAGCGGCGGCGGCTGGATCACCCGCACCGTCAGCCCCGGCGCCCCGCGGCGGGCGATGGCCGCGGTGGCATCGCTGGAGTGGTCGTCGATGACGATCACCTCCTGGGGCCGCAGGCTCTGGCGCGCCAGGGCCGCGAGCAGATGGGGCAGGCTGGCCGCTTCGTTGCGGGCCGGGATCAGCACCGAAACCGGCGGCGCCTGAGCTGCGGCCGCGGCGCTGGGCTCGGCGAGCGGCAGCGCCGGCATGCGGGCCGCCAGCAGCCATCCCAGCAGCCAGCGCACCAGCACGGAAACGGTGGTCAACTCCATACACGGCTGGAGGCGTTGCTGGAGCCAACCAACGCTATGGCCGCAGCAGTTCCCTGGCCAGTGGTCGGATGGCGGCCGGGTCGCGCAGCAGCTGGGGGTGGGTGAGCACCGGCAGCATCGTGCGGGCGCCCACCGGCAGCACGGCCCGCCAGCCGGGCAGCACCACCAGATCGAGGCCGGAATAGAAGCTGTGGCATTCGATCCGGCAGAGGCTGTCGAGGTTGGCGTTCAGCTGCTGCAGCAGCGGGCTGCCCCACTTCAGGTCGGCGATGCCGGCCAGCAGCCGGCCCGGCCAGGGCTGGGCGGTGAGGGTGCCCTGCTGGGGGCTGCCCACGCTGAGGAAGCGGCGGGTGCGGCTGTGGCCCCCGCGCAACTGAATCCAGGCCCGGGCGATCACCCCGCCCATGGAGAACCCCAGCAGATCCACAGGCTGCTCGGTGCCGAAGGCGGCTTCGATATGGCTGCCGAGCAGGGAGGCGGCCTGCAGCACCGGTGTGGCCCCCAGGCGCAGGGGCAGGGCGGGGATCAGCAAGGGTTGCCTTCGCTCCCCCAGCTCCCGCTTCAGTCCGTTGAACACGGCAGGAGTGTCGAGCAGTCCGTGCACCAGCACCAGAGGCGGGCCGGAGGTGGGCGGGCCCGTGGTGGGCGGGCCAGTGGGGGAAGCGGAAATCGCCACGGACCGGCGGCAGGCGCCGGATGAGCCAGCAACCGTTCTAGGGCAGGTGGCGATCGGGGGCGGCCAGGCCAGCTGAGAGGCTCCTCACACTTCGTTACATGGCGCGCCAGGCTGGCCCCATGCGGGCTCCGGCCCTCCGATCACTCCCTCCCTCCCATGACCACCACCGTGCTGCTGGAAGCGTTTCTGGCCTTCATCACGGCCTCCACGGCCCTCTGGCTGCTGCGCCTGTCGGGCCCCGCTCGGCCCGTGCGCTGAGCACGGCCCCACCGATCCTCCACCACACCCCGCTGCACCCCATTCCCCTTGCGATGACGTCGATGCTGTCTGGATCTCTGTTCTCCAAATCCTTTTTGTCTCACTACTTCCTGCGTCAAGGTGTGCTCGCCAACGCCGGGTTGCTGCTGCTGCGGCTGGCCATCGGCACGATGATGATTCACCACGGCCAGGAGAAGCTCGCCAATCCGGAATTCTTCGCCACCAACTACGTGGTGCCCCTGCACCTGCCGTTCCCGTTGCTGATGGCCCACCTGGCCGGCTTTGCCGAGATCTTCGGCTCGTGGTGCGTGATTCTGGGGGTCTTCTCACCCCTCGGTGCCCTGGCCCTGGCCGGCACGATGACGGTGGCGGCCTACCACCACATCCTCACCAGCGGTTTCAACATCTATGTGCTGGAGCTGGTGGTGCTTTACCTCGGTGGCAGTGCAGCCATCCTGTTTGTGGGTCCTGGCCGCTACTCCTTTGATGCTGGAATCATCGGCTCCCTGCTGATGCCCCAGCCGGCCGCCGCGTCGGTGCATTCGTCCGTGAGGCAGGGCCCCGGCGCCCTGCGTCCTGTTGCCGCGGAGGTGTTCAGCGGCGATCAGCGGCTGCGCTGAGACGGCGCACGATCTCCCGTGCGGTTCACCGCTCCGCGGTGTCCAGCATGCCGAACCTGGTTGGGAGGGCCGCAATGCACCGTTCGGTCCTCCTCTCCTTGCCATCGAGATTCCCCGGCGACAGTGAGCTGATAGGGGCCCAGTCCCCTGAATCTGTTCAGACCCGTTGCCAGTCGAATCATGTTGAGCCTTCGTCAGTCCCCCTTTGATCTGTTCGATCGTCTCGAGCAGCAGCTCAGCCAGCAACTCCAGGGCAGCGAGCGCCTGCCTGCCGCCGAGGTGCATGAAACCCCCAAGACCTATGAGGTGGTGCTGGAGCTCCCCGGTGTGGACAAGGACGCCATCCACGTGCGGGCCACCGACCGCACCCTGGTGATCAGCGCTGAGCGCCGCTCCCAGCGCCAGACCCCCGAGCAGGGAAACACCGAGGACTCCGACCAGTCCGGCCCTCTGCTCAGTGAGTTCCACTACGGCACCTGGAGCCGCAGCTTCCGGTTCCCGGCGATGATCGACCGCGATCACCTGCAGGCCCGCTACCGCGATGGCCTGCTCACCGTCACAGCCCCCAAGACTCAGAAGGAGACCACCGTGCTGGTGAACGTGGAGGGCTGAGCGCGGCTGGTTCGCCGGGGGCCGGTGCCCACTGGTGGTGTCACCAGTTGGTGTTATCAGTTGGTGTCATCAGTTGATGACAGTGGATGGTGCCATTGGATGCCTGGCTTGGTGATCGACGACCATCCCTCCTGAGTGGATTGGAGGAGCCTGGGGGGACGTCATTCCCCCAGGCTCCATGCTTCGCATTCGTGGTGATCGCCGCAGTCTGCTGGCCGCCCTCACGGCCGAGTGGGCGGCGCGTGTGTTGCAGCTGCCGACTGAGTGTTCACGCCCCGCCCCGCCCCTGAGCCAGCGGATTCGATCTCGGTAAGATCGGGAGCCACCCATCGGGCACGGCTCCATCCCCCATGATCGTGATCAAGGTGACCAATGCCTCCGATGTGGTGGCCAGCAGGATCGGGCGCTTTCTCGCTGATCTCACACCCAGCGGCTTCGATCAGAACAAGGTGGAGGAGGAACTGATCAAGCAATTGGTGGAACAATTGAGGGCCAGGGGCTTTCAGGGTGAAGTGGCCTCCGTGCAGGGCATGGATCTGCACAACCAGACCATCACCGTGGACAACACCGTGCAGGTGCGCCGGCACAGCGTGATCTGACACACAGCGAGATCTGACAGCGGCTGATCAGAACTGCAATCTCAGGACGGCAGGATCAGCTGATCCATGGCCGGGTGCTGGCGGCGGAAGGCCCGGTCGTCGGCGGCCCGCCGGCAGGTGAGCAGAAACAGCGGCATTTCGATGCCGAAGGTGTTCTCAAACAAGGCAATCGTGCCCCTGCCTTCTCCCAGTCCGCAGCTGACAATGGCCTGGCGAAGGCTCTGACGGGGCTGATCGGTGATGGTGTGAAACAGGCGGTTGAGGCGATGGTGGAGCAGGGCCTCGGCGGGTGTCATGCCGCGGGTCTGATCAAACCAGAAATCGAGACAGTCTTCGCTGATTCCCAGATGTCCAGCCACCTGGCTGATCGTGATCGGCTCGCGAAAGTGGCTGGCGAAGTAATGGAGGGTGCGCCCCACCACCATCAGGCCGGACTGGCCCGACTCTCGGCAACCTTCGGGTACGGCACGCATCGCTTCTGTTCTCTGCTCGCTTCTGCCCTGTCTTAGGGACTCGGGCGGGGGGCGGCACACCGTGGACTGTGGATTCGGCACAATTTGCACGATTGCGGTTCTGCTGCTGCCACAGTTCGCAACCTTGTGCAGCAAAACATCAAAAAGCTGGCCGTGGTGATGCTGGCGGGCCACTGTGCCCCTTTGGCCTGTAGGGTGAAGTCGATTCAGGACCACTCTTCAGCAGGTTTCTTTCCCGCGGCGCTTTCCCAGGACCCGTCCCAGCCGCTCGCATCGCGAGCCTGGTCGGGTCATCTCACGGGCCCCAGCGGCCCACAGATCGGTTTCTCCTCCAGGCCAGCGACTTTCTCCAGGGCGTTCGACGAATCCAGACCCAAATCTCATTTCAGTTCAATTCATGACCATTTACGTGGGCAACCTCTCCTTCGACGCCGAGGTGGAGGACCTTCAGCACCTGTTCGGTGAGTACGGTTCTGTGCGCAAGTGCAGCCTGCCCCTCGATCGCGACACCGGCCGCAAGCGTGGTTTTGCCTTTGTGGAGTTCGCCGAGGAATCCGACGAACAGAAGGCCATCGACGACCTCCAGGACGTGGAGTGGATGGGCCGGATGATCCGCGTCAACAAGGCCGAACCCCGCGGCGGTGGCGGTGGTGGCGGCGCTCGCAAGAGCTGGTGATCCTCCTGCTGGATCAGGGTCGCGGCTTCGACCGCGCCCTGGCCAGCAGCGCTCGCTCACTGGGCACCCGCAGATCGTGTGCCCAGCCCAGACGCTCCATCAGGCGGATGAATCGGTAGGTGGGATCCGGCAGGGTCACCACCTTGCCGTTCCTCACAGTCAGACCCTGGCGCACTGACGCCTGAAATCCATGGTGCAGATTGTGCCAGCCCTCGCCGAGGGTGATCAGGGCCACCCAGCGGTTGTTGCGGCTGGCGTCGCCGGTGTCGAACGGCTGCTCACCCACCAGGTGGGCCACTGAATTCACTGTGGCCACGCCGTGATACAGGAGCGTGGTGCTCAGGCAGTAGGCCGCCAACCATTCCAGTCCCCCCAGCTGCCACGACAGCCAGGCCAGAGCCAGGGGAGGCAACACCTGCAGACGGTCCATCCAGCGCAGCACAGGATCGGCCTCCACGTCGGCCGGGAGCTGGCGGGGGTGGAACTCCCTGCTGAACAGCCACCCCACCTGGGAATGCCAGGCACCGCGCCAGCCCCCCCGCGGTGCCAGGGGCGAATGGCTGTCCAGGTCGGTGTCCACATGGCGGTGATGTTTCTGGTGGTGGGCCTTCCACCAGCTCGGGCCCATTTGCCCGGACGACGTGGCGATCAGGCAGCCCAGCCACCACACGGGCTTGGGCGCGCGGTAACTGCCATGGGTCACCAGTCGGTGATAGATCGCCGTGGTGGCCAGCATTCGCACCAGGTAGAGGCTCAGGGCCCAGAGAGCTGCGGCAGGCCCCAGGCCCGTGACCAGCAGCAGTGCACAGCCCAGATGGGTCAGGATCATGAACACCGGGCCCAGGCCATGCAGCACGCGCCGCATCCAGAACCGCCGCTGCTGGGGCAGAGACGGGGAGGGCTGAGTTGAGATCTGCAGAGGACGACCTGACAATGGTCCACCCTAGAAGTCATGCCGGAGCGGGGAGCGTCGTGAGCGTGCGACCGGATGCAGCCTTGGCCCCCGTGCTGGTGTTTGACGGCGGTTGTCCCTTCTGCCGCCACTTCGCCGAGCTCAGCGAGCTGCGCGGTGGCATCCCCGATCTGCAGATCCGCGATGGTCGGGCCGACCACGCTCTGCGGGCCGAGCTCAACCGGCGCGGCTACCGCCTGGCCAACGGGGCCATGGTGCTGCTCGGGGATCGGGTGCTCCATGGCGCCGAGGCCATCCAGTGGATCTGCGCCCGCATGAATCCCAGCGATCGGGTGCTGAGCCTGATGGCCGCGCTGCTGGCCGCCCAGCCCCGCTCCCGCGCTGTCTATCCCCTGCTGCTGCTGGCGCGGCGGCTGGCGCTCGGGTTCCAGGGGCTGCCGGTGGATCCGCCCGAGCCGGGGACATGCCAGCCCCGGCCCTGAAGAACCGGCCATGAACAAGGCCGCCCCTGAACACAGCGGTGGCCATGAAAAAGGCGGTGGCAAGGTCCAGGGACCCGGCCACCGCCTGAATGACACCGCCTGAACAGAGGCGCCAGCCTCAGCGCAGGAACAGCATCTCCTGGTAAGAGGGCAGGGGCCAGCAGGCGTCGTCGATCAGCATCTCCAGCCCGTCCACCGCTTCGCGGATGGCGAGCATGCCGGGCACCAGCACATCGGCGCAGTAGCGCAGGTGGGCATCCACCCCATGGGGGGATTTCTCCATGGCCTCCTCGAGGCCGAGGCAGGCGGTCACCAGTTGCTGGTTGAGGGTGGCCACCTGGGTCACCAGGGAGCGGTCGGTGGGGATCGAGAGGGCTTCCTGGTTCTTGAGGGAGAGCGAGAGCTTGTCCAGGCAGTCCATCACCACCGGATACACCTGGGTGCGGGCCATGCGCACCGCCAGCCGTGCCTCCACTTCGATCGCCAGGATGTACTGCTCGGCGTACACCTCATAACGGCTGTCCAGCTCGGTGCTGCTGAGCACACCGGTGCGCTCGAACAGGTCGCGAATCTCCGGACGCTTGAGCACCGGCAGGGCATCGGCGGAGGTGGGCAGGTTTTCCAGGCCCCGCTCCTCCACGGCCATGCGGTGCCATTCGGACGAGTAGCCATCGCCGCCGAACACCACCGAGTCGTGCTCCTCCATGGCGCTCTTGAGCACGGCGAAAGCCGCCTCCTCCAGCGCCATGCCGGAGGACATCGTGCTCTCCAGCTGGTCGGAGATCCAGGCGAGGGAGTCGGCCAGGATCGTGTTCAGGGCCACCAGCGGACCGGCCACCGACTGGCCCGAGCCCACCGCCCGGAATTCGAAGCGGTTGCCGGTGAAGGCGAAGGGGGAGGTGCGGTTGCGGTCGCCCGGGTCCTTGTTGAGGTCGGGCAGGGTGTCCACCCCGAGGGACATCAGCGCGGATTTGGCCGACCCCTCGAGGGTGCCGCTCTTGATCTGCTTGAACACGTCCTCGAGCTGGCTGCCGAGGTACACCGAGATGATCGCCGGGGGAGCTTCGTTGGCGCCGAGGCGATGGTCATTGCTGGCGGTGGCGATCACGGCGCGCAGCAGCGGGCCGAAGCAGTGCACACCGCGGATCACAGCGGCGCAGAAGAGCAGGAACTGGAGGTTCTCGTGGGGGGTGCTGCCGGGATCGAGCAGGTTCCCCTGGGTGGGGTTGCCGATCGACCAGTTCACGTGCTTGCCGCTGCCGTTCACCCCGGCGAAGGGCTTCTCGTGCAGCAGGCAGGTGAAGCCGTGCTTCTTGGCGGTGTTGCGCAGCACCGTCATGGTGAGCTGCTGGTGGTCGGTGGCCACGTTGGCCGCTTCGAAGTAGGGAGCCAGTTCGAACTGACCCGGGGCCACCTCGTTGTGGCGGGTCTTGGCCGGAATGCCGAGGCAGTAGAGCTGACGCTCCACGTCCTGCATGAACACCTGCACCCGCTCGGGGATGGCGCCGAAGTAGTGGTCGTCGAACTGCTGACCCTTGGCCGGCGGCGCGCCGAACAGGGTGCGACCGGCCAGCTGCAGGTCGGGGCGCAGGGCGGTGAAGGCCGAGTCCACGAGGAAGTATTCCTGCTCGGCGCCGCAGCTGGAGTTCACCGGGGCGATCTCCGTTTCACCAAGCAGACGCAGCAGGCGCTGGGCCTGTTTGTTCATCGCCGCGTTGGAGCGCAGCAGGGGCGTTTTCTTGTCGAGGGCCTCACCGGTCCAGGACACGAACACGGTGGGGATGCAGAGGGTGACGCCGTTGGCCGTCTCCATCAGATAGGCCGGGCTGGTGGCATCCCAGGCGGTGTAGCCACGGGCCTCGAAGGTGGAGCGGATGCCGCCGTTGGGGAAGGAGGAGCCGTCAGGCTCGCCCTGCACCAGCAGCTTGCCGGTGAACTCGGTGATCGCCTTGCCGTCACCCTGGACGGAGATGAAGCCGTCGTGCTTCTCAGCGGTGAGGTTGGTGAGGGGGTAGAAGACGTGGGCGTAGTAGAGCGCCCCACGGTTGGTGGCCCAGTCCTTCATGGCCTGGGCCACCACATTGGCCACCGAGGGGTCAAGCTTGCTGCCCTCGGTCATCGAGCGCTGCATCGACTTGAACACCTCCTTGGGGAGAGCCGACTTCATTTTCTCCAGGGTGAAGACGTCCCGGGCCCAGAGATCCTTGAGTTCGGCGGTGGGTGCCACCTCCAGGGGGGGACGGGCGTTGATGTCGCCGATCGCCTGAAGGCGGGACTGCGATGGCATGGGTAGCGATTGATGCGGAACCCATACCCAACTCCCGCCGCCCCCCTCCTGTTGCTGCCGTTGATACCGGATTGAGACAGGACCGAGCCTGGCGAGGCTGTGACTGCCCCCTGGCTGAGGCAGGGCTGTGCTGAGATCCCCACGCGGGTGGCAGGGCCAGATCTGCCTGAGGGCGGCGTTCGGTAGTGGTTCAGGCAGCGCCATGCCCCCAGGTGCGGGCAAAGGTGGGGGATTGTCCGCCGTCAGCCGCCCACGCCATGGTCCTGGAGAATTCCCCATCCCAGCCCGCTGACGCCCAGCCCGTTCATGCGGTGCAGCCTGTGCCCCTCTCCGGATCGGCCCTCTCCAGCCCCCTGGCGGAGGCGATCCGTCGCCACCTCTTCTACAGCCAGGCCAAATCCCCCTCCCTGGCCACCCGACACGATCACTACCGCGCCCTGGCCCTGGCGGTGCGGGATCGCCTGCTCCAGAAATGGGTGGACACGGCCGAGACCTACACCCAGAGCCATGTGCGCACGGCGGTGTATCTCTCCGCCGAATTCCTGCTCGGCCCCCACCTGGAGAACAACCTGGTGAACCTGGGCATCCGCGAGGAGGCTCTCGCCGCCTGCGCCGAGCTGGGGCTCGATCTGGAGATGCTGCTGGCGGAGGAACCGGAGCCGGGTCTGGGCAACGGCGGCCTCGGCCGCCTGGCCGCCTGCTTCCAGGAGTCGATGGCCACCCTGGAGCTGCCGGCCATCGGCTACGGCATCCGCTATGAGTTCGGCATCTTCCGCCAGCAGATCACAGCCCAGGGCCAGCAGGAGGGCACCGACCCCTGGCTGGCCCAGGGGAACCCCTGGGAAGTGATCCGCCCGGAGTGGAGCTACCCGGTGCAGATCGGCGGCCAGACCGTGATCGGCGTGGCCTACGACACCCCGATCCTGGGCTTCGGGGTGAACACCGCCAACACCCTGCGGCTGTGGTCGGCCACAGCACCGGACGCCTTCGACTTCGCCTCCTTCAACGCCGGCGACTATGCCCGGGCGGTGCTGCGCAAGATGCAGTCGGAGACCCTCTCCAAGGTGCTCTACCCCAACGACGAGTTTGATCAGGGCAAGCGCCTGCGGCTCTCCCAGCAGATCTTCTTCGTGAGCTGCTCCCTGCAGGACATGTTCCGGATCCTCAAGGGGCAGGGGCTGAAACCCGAGCAGTTCCACACCAAGTTCGCCGTTCAGCTCAACGACACCCACCCGGCCATCGCCGTGGCCGAGCTGATGCGGCTTCTTATGGATGTGCACCATCTCGACTGGGACACCGCCTGGGGCATCACCACCGCCAGCCTCAGCTACACCAATCACACCCTGCTGCCCGAGGCGCTGGAAACCTGGGGAGTTGATCTGTTCGAGCAGCTGCTGCCCCGCCAGCTGCAGATCATCTACGAGATCAACGCCCGCTTCCTGCGCATGGTGCGGATCCGCTATCCGGGCCATCCCGAGAAGCTGGGCCGCCTGTCACTGATCGAGGAGGGACCCCAGCGGCGGGTCCGCATGGCCCACCTGGCGGTGGTGGGCTGCCACCACACCAACGGGGTGGCCGAACTGCACAGCCGGCTGCTGCGCGAGCACGTGCTGGCCGATTTCGCCGAGCTGTGGCCTGATCGGTTCACCAACGTCACCAACGGCGTGACCCCCCGCCGCTGGATGGCGGTGGCCAATCCCCCCCTGGCCGAGCTGCTGGATGGGGTGCTGGGGGAGCGTTGGCGCCATGACCTGGAGGCTCTGGAGGATCTCAGGGCCTATGCCGCCGATCCGGCCTTCCTGGAACGCTGGCAGCTGGTGAAGGACCGCGGCAAGCGCCGCCTGATCCAGCACGTGCACGAGCAGCTCGGTCTGCTGCTCGATCACACCTCCCTGTTCGACGTGCAGGTGAAGCGGATCCACGAATACAAGCGCCAGCATCTGGCGGCACTGCTGATCGTGGAGCGCTACCTGCGCCTGCGCAATGGCGAGGATCTGCCGCCGCGCACCTTCCTGTTCGGTGGCAAGGCGGCGCCCGGCTATGCCATGGCCAAGCTGATCATCCGCCTGATCGTGGGCATCGCCGGGATCGTGAACATGGATCCGGTCATGGAGGGCCGCCTGCGGGTGGTGTTCCTGCCCAACTTCAGCGTCAAGCTGGGCCAGCTGGTGTACCCGGCAGTGGATCTCTCCGAGCAGATCTCCACCGCCGGCAAGGAGGCATCCGGCACCGGCAACATGAAAATGGCGCTCAACGGCGCGGTGACGATCGGCACCCTCGACGGCGCCAATGTGGAGATCCGCGAGCGGGTGGGGGATGAGAACTTCTTCCTGTTCGGCCACACCACCGAGCAGGTGGCGGAGCTCGACCGGCTCGGCTACCACCCGATCTCCTGGATCGATCAGGATCCGATGGTGCGCGAGGTGCTCGCCCTGATCGGCTCCGGCCAGTTCAGTGAGGGTGACCGGGAACTGTTCCATCCCCTGCTGGCCAGCCTCACCAGCCACGACCCCTTCAAGGTGATGGCCGACCTCGGCGACTACCGGCGCGCCCAGGAGGCGGTGGACAAGGCCTGGGTCGACCGCCAGGACTGGGCCCAACGCTCGCTGGCCAACACCGCCGCCTGCGGCTTCTTCTCCAGCGACCGCTCGATCCACGACTATGCCGAGCGCATCTGGAACGTTCCGCCGGTCAAGGTGCCTGGGCAGGTCTGAGGATGCACGGGTGACGTCCCCGCGGGGGCGTTTCCGGCCCGCTGGCTGCAGGATGGAAGAGCAGCAAGGCGTGGGCCGATGGACTCCGATCTGATGCTTCCCCTGGCGGCCGGGGCCGCGTTGATCCTGCTGGTGGTGGCGGGAACGGTGTTTGCCTTTCTGAAGCCCAGCGACACCCCCCGCGAGCGGTGACCGGAGCCGGGCCATGAATCCTTTCTCTGCCTCGAAGCCGGGCCAGCGTCTGGAGCCTCCCCTGTGGGCCGACCGGCACCAGGCCGGTCTCGAGCTGGCCCGGGCCTGCGGGCGACTGCGCAATCCTGTGCTGCCCGTCACCCTGGTGGCTCTGCCCCGCGGCGGGGTACCGGTGGCGGCGGCCATGGCCGGCGAGCTGGGCTGCGCGCTGGCCACCTGGTCGGTGCGCAAGGTGGCCGATCCCGCCATCCCCGAGGTGGCGATCGGGGCCGTGGCCCCCGGTGGGGTGGCCGTGTGGCGCAATGGGGGTGCCGCCCGCAGTCACGAGATCGCCGCCCGTCGCCGGGGCTGGCTGGCTGAGCAGGAGGAGGAGCTGGAGCGCCGGCAGCGCCTGTTCGGCGATCCGTCGCCCGAACAGTTGCGCGGCCGCCACCTGGTGGTGGTGGATGACGGCATCGCCACCGGCATGACGGTGGAGGCGGCCCTGCGGTCACTGCGGCGGCTGGAGCCGGCACGGCTGGAGCTGGCGGTGCCGGTGCTGGATCGCCGCCTGCTGGAGTGGCTGTCGTCCCTGGTGGATCGCCTCACGGTGCTGGCGCCGGTGGATGAGCTCACGGCCGTGGGCCTCTGGTACGCCCGGTTCGAGCAACTCAGCGACGCCCAGGTGCTGGAGCTGCTGGCCCGGGTGCGCCGCTGACCAGCGCCCGGGCACCGGGCCTGAGCGTCGCTGCAACCGCAGCTGCCTCAGAATCCCACCGCGTCGAGGCTCTGGCGCAGCACCAGGGCGCTGCGCTCCAGGTCGCGGCGCTCCTGAGGGGAGAGGGCCAGGCGCAGGCGGGCCACGGCGCCGGTGTGATTCACCACGGTGGGCAGGCTCAGGCACACGGGCGGCAGATCCTCATCCGGCCCCACGCGGGTGCTCACGGTGAGCACCCGCTCCTTGCTGCGCAGCACGGCCTCCACGATTTCGGCCGTGGCCAGGCCGATGGCCCAGGAGGTGCTGCCCTTGCGCCGGATGATCTCCCCGGCCGCCCGGCGCACCTCGCGATCGAACAGCTCCCACAGCTCCGGATCCTCCACAACCTGTGGAGGCCCGCCGTTGTCGAACAGCCCCAGGCCGCCCACGGCCACACGGCTCCACACCGGCACCTCGCTCTCGCCATGCTCGCCGATCACCCAGGCCTGCACGTCGTGGGGATCGAGACCCAGGCGGCGACTGATCGCCATGCGGAACCGTGCCGAGTCGAGCACGGTTCCGGAGCCCAGCACGCGGTGGTGGGGGAAGCCGCTCAGTTCGCCGGCGATGTGGGTGAGGGGATCCACGGGATTGCTCACCACCAGCAGCACCGCACGAGGACAGTGAGCCGCGATCGTCGGGATCAGGCTCCGGAACAGCCCGGCATTGGCCTCGATCAGCTCCAGCCGCGACTGGCCCTTCGTCTGGGCGCTGCCGGCGGTGACCACCACCAGGTCGGCATCGCGGCCCTCCTGCTCCAGGCTGCCGGCTCGCACATCGGTGCGCGGCAGGAAGGGCATGCCGTGGCAGAGGTCCATCACCTCCCCCTCCAGCCGCTCGGTGGCCACATCCACCAGCACGAGCTCCTCCAGGCAGCCGCGGTGCAGGATCGACACGGCGCAGGCCATGCCCACGGCCCCGCAGCCCACGATCGCCACCTTGCGGTGGGAGGGCGCGGCACCCCGTGGTGTCGGCCCCACCGCGATGAAGCGCTGGCGCAGCAGCCCCAGGCCTTCGCCCACTGGATCGTGGGGACCCGGGTAGCTGGCAATCGGCGCTAGGTCGGTCATGGCGAAGGGAGATGCCTTGGAGCCCGCAGCCGCTCAAGCTCTCACGCCTCTGCCCGGGGGGCCGCATCCCTGGACACAGGCTCCACCCGGCAGCGCATGCCGAGGTGGTGGAGGTCCTGGGCCAGCAGCTCGCTGATGTCCCGATCCAGGCGTGGGGTGAGGTGCTCGCGGCCATCCAGCAGGCCCTGCATCTCGCCAGGCTGGCGACCGAGCCAGCGGGCCAGGCACTGCTGCAGTTCGAAACGGCGGTCGCTGTCCATCGGGCCGATCACCTGCAGGCGAAGGCACCAGGCCGGCGGACTGCTGCGGCCCAGCTCCACCCGCCGCAGGGCGGCCAGGTCGGCCAGCACGGTGAGCTGATCACCCGCCGCCACGATCGTTTCGGCCCGTGGCAGGGCCTGGGCGGTAGCGCTGCGGGCACGGCGCAGGGCGATGCTGGTGAGGCCATAGCCGTTGTCCAGCCGGGCGACGCTGCGGCCGCAGAGGGTGTCATCCGTGCTGATGGTGTAGCGCACCAGCATCAGGGTCACAGCGCGGATCCGGCACACCCCCAGAACCACCTCCCCGAAGGCCGTGGCCACGATCGCGTCCGCCACCAGCTCAGTGGTGGAGATCACGGTCATCCCCCCGAGCAGATCCCCCAGTTGTTCGGAGGCCCCGATCGAGGCGGCGAGCACGGCCAGCCGCGCCTGCGGCCAGCGCTGCTGCAGGGCCAGGGCGGTGTGCAGGTTGCCCAGCAGATCCGTCGACAGCACCCCAACCGCCGCGGCCGGCCAGCCGGGCAGCAGGGCCAGAGCCTCCTCCAGCCGCAGAGTCGGAGCACCGCCGCTGGCGTCCTGCTCGCTCACCCGCAGCACACTGCAGCGATCGCGCTCCAGATCCTGCTGCACCCGATCGGCCAGGGCCCCGCCCTCGATCAGCAGCACCAGCGGTCGATCCCGGCGCGGGGCCCGCGGCCGTCGCACCCCGAGGCGATCACGCAGCAGCCACTCCAGGATCAGCGCCACCAGGGCCGAGGTGAGCATCGTGCCCACCAGGGCGTAGAGAAGACTGCCGCCGATCAGCCAGCCGCTGGCCTCGCCGATCGAGCGCTCGTCGGTGAGAAAAACGGCCACCGCGTCCACGTACTCGCCCTTGAGCAGGGCCAGGGTCACAAACACCCCCTGCCGCCAGCCGTGGGGGCCTGCGAACAGCCGCAGCCCGGCCAGCACCAGCGCCAGCACGGTTCCGATCAGGATCCACTGCAGGAGTGTGCGTCGGCGCAGCCAGCCCTGAACGCGGTCTCGCCAGTGCCACCAGCCGAACCTGGTCCTCCGCTGCTCGCCCCCAGAAGGCGCCGCAGTCGGGGTCGTGCTGGCCAGCGGCCGGCCCACCAGAGCCAGCGGCGTCACCAGCAGCGGCGGCCCCTGGCTGGGGTCGAGCTGGAGGGCCCGCTGGTAGCGGCGGTCGTCCAGCTTCCCCTCGGTGAGGCCGTAGGCCTGGCCTTCCACTCGGAACAGGGCCGCCTGGCGGCTGGGCCGCAGGGCAGCGGTGATCGCCTCGGCGGTGAGCAGCACCGGATCCACCACGGCGATGCCCGGCAGTTTCTCCTCCAGCAACGCGGCGAAGTCGGCCTGCTGACTGGAGGAACGCACCACGATCTGGGCTCGGGGGTTGAGCAGCCGCACCTGCAGGGCGGCCTCGAAATTCACCGTGCTCAGGGAGCTGAGCAGCAACACGCTTCGGGCCTGTTCCGCCCCCGCCGCCCGCAGCACATGGGGCAGGCGCATGTCACCGAGCACCAGCTCAGGATCCAGCCGTCGCTCCAGGTCGGGATCGCGCCAGCTGGGGCGATGCAGGTCGAGGGTGCGCAGGGGCACGTCGAAACGGCTGAGGCGCAGCAGGCAGGCCTGGCCCATGGCACCGAGGCCGCACACCAGCATCGGTGGCGTCGCCATCAACCATGCCGGTCAGTCCAGTCAGGGTATGGCGCCTCAGCCCCCGCCGCCGGCGCTCAGGCTGTGGAGGTGGTGTGGGCTACATCGCCGGGTTGCCGATGTTGATGTGCCGTTAACCCGGGCGGCTCAGGGTATGGGGGACGCCATGCCATCCGGCCATGACCAGTACCTCCCCCCGGGCCGAGCTGCCCACCCCCGCCGGCTACGGCGATCCCCAGCGCAACGGCCTCAGCGCCGGCGACCTGTTCGACGGCATGACCGAGCACCTCTTCTACACCCTGGGCGTCCGGGCGCAGGGGGCCAGCGTGCACGACCTCTACATGGCCCTGAGCCATGCGGTGCGCGACCGGCTGATGACCCGCCATCTCGCCACCAAGGACCAGCTGCGCGGAGGCGCCTCCAAGGTGGTGGCCTACCTCTCGGCCGAGTTCCTGATCGGTCCCCAGCTGGGCAACAACCTGCTGATGCTGGGCATCCAGGCTGAGGCCGCCGCTGCTGTGCAGCGCTTCGGAGGACCGGGGCTGGCGGAGCTGCTGGCGGTGGAGGAGGAGCCCGGCCTGGGAAACGGCGGCCTCGGCCGGCTGGCGGCCTGCTACCTGGAGTCGCTCGCCAGCCTGGAGATCCCCGCCAGTGGCTATGGCATCCGCTATGAGTTCGGCATCTTCGACCAGCTGATCCAGAACGGCTGGCAGGTGGAGATCACCGACAAGTGGCTCAAGGGCGGCTGGCCCTGGGAGCTTGTGTATCCCGAACAGAGCCAGTCGGTGGGCTTCGGGGGCCATGTGGAGAGCTACCGGGACGAGACCGGCGCCGAGCGCCGGCGCTGGCTGCCGGCCTACCGGGCCCTGGGCATCCCCCACGACGTGCCGGTGCTGGGCTACCGGGTGAACAGCTGCGACCGCATCCGCCTGTGGCGCGCCGTGGCGGCGGAATCCTTCGACGTGCACGCCTTCAACGAAGGTGATTTTCAGCGGGCCGTGCAGGAGAAGGTGGCCAGCGAAACCCTTTCCAAGGTGCTCTACCCCAACGACGGCACCGACCAGGGCAAGCGCCTTCGGCTGGAGCAGCAGCACTTCTTCGTGAGCTGCTCGCTGCAGGACATGCTGCGCAACCTCGACCAGCGCGGCGCACCGGTGCAGGCGTTCGCCGAGCGCTGGGCTGTGCAGCTCAACGACACCCACCCCGCCATCGCCGTGGCCGAGCTGATGCGCCTGCTGGTGGATGAGCGGCAGCTGGGCTGGGACGACGCCTGGCAGATCACCACCGCGGCGATCGCCTACACCAACCACACCCTGCTGCCGGAGGCGCTGGAGCGCTGGGAGCTGGGCCTGTTCGGCTCCCTGCTGCCGCGGCACCTGGAGATCATCTTCGAGATCAACAGCCGCTTCCTGCAGCAGGTGCGGCTGCACGCCCCCGGTGACCTGGAGCTGCTGCGGCGGGTGTCGATCATCCAGGAAGACGGCCCCAGGGCGGTGCGCATGGCCCATCTGGCCACCGTTGCCGCCCACCACGTCAACGGCGTGGCGGCCCTGCACAGCCAGCTGGTGACAACCGACCTCCTCCCCGACTTCGCCGCTCTCTGGCCGGAGAAGTTCACCAACATCACCAACGGTGTGACGCCGCGGCGCTGGCTGGCCCTGGCCAACCCGCCCCTGGCGACGCTGCTGGGCGACACCATCGGCGCTGACTGGCCGGCCCACAGCGAGCGCCTGCGCGATCTCGAACCCCTCGCCGCCGACTGCGGCTTCCAGCAGCGCTTTGCAGCCTGCAAGCTGGACTGCAAGCGACGGCTCGCCGCCGTGATCGCCGACCAGTCCCAGGTGCTGGTGGATCCCACCTCCCTGTTCGATGTGCAGGTGAAGCGGATCCATGAATACAAGCGCCAGCACCTCAACGCCCTGCAGGTGGTGCTCCAGTACCTGCGCATCAAGCACGGCGACACCGAGGGCATGGTGCCCCGCACGGTGATCTTCGGCGGCAAGGCAGCGCCGGGCTACTGGATGGCGAAGCTGATCATCCGTTTCATCAACGGCATCGCAGAGACGATCAACGCCGATCCCGACAGCCGCGGACTGCTGAGCGTGGCCTTCCTCGCCGACTACAACGTGAAGCTGGGCGAGCGGGTGTATCCGGCCGCCGATCTCTCCGAGCAGATCTCCACCGCCGGTCTGGAGGCCTCCGGCACGGGCAACATGAAGTTCGCCATGAATGGGGCACTCACCATCGGCACCCTCGATGGCGCCAACGTGGAGATCCGCGAGCAGGTGGGTGCGGAGAACTTCTTCCTGTTCGGCCACACCACCGAGCAGATCGCCGAGCTGCGCCGCAACTACCGGCCCTGGGAATGGGTGGAGCGGGTGCCGCTGCTGCGGGAGGCCCTGGAGCTGATCGAGCGGGGCCACTTCAGCGACGGCGACACCGACCTGTTCCGGCCTCTGGTGCAGACCATCGTGGGCAGCGATCCCTATTTCCTGCTGGCCGATCTCGGCGACTATCTGCGCAGCCAGAGTGAAGTTTCGCGCCTGTGGGCCGACCCCTCGGCCTGGCAGCGCGCCTCGATCCTCAACACCGCCCGCAGCGGCCACTTCAGTTCCGACCGGGCCATCCGCGAGTACGCCGAACGGGTGTGGGGGGTCCAGCCCCTGCCGGTGGTCATGGGCTGTGAGGTGAACTGATGGCCGCCTCCGCGCCCGCCGAGGTGGTGCTGGTGCGCCATGGTGAAACCGCCTGGAGCCTCTCCGGTCAGCACACCGGCCGCACCGACATTCCCCTCACGGCCAATGGCGAAGCGGTGGCGAGCCAACTGGCCCGGACGCTGCGTGGATTCGACTTCCATCAGGTGCTGTGCAGTCCTCTGCAGCGGGCACGACGCACCTGCGAGCTGGCCGGTCTCGGCGCACAGGCCGAGCTTGAGCCCGATCTGGTGGAGTGGAACTATGGCGCCTACGAGGGCCGCACCCCGGCCGAGATCCGGGCCGAGGTGCCCGACTGGCTGGTGTTCCGCGATGGCTGCCCGGGTGGGGAATCGCCCCAGGCCGTCGGCGCCCGCGTGGACCGGGTGATCGGGCGGATGCGGGGGGTGGATGGCCCGGTGGCCCTGTTTGCCCACGGCCATGTGCTGCGCGTGCTGGGCGCCCGCTGGATCGGTCTGCCGCCGGCTGGCGGCGCCCATTTCCTGCTCGACACCGCCACGCTCACCGTTCTGTCGTGGTACCGGGGGCGGCCGTCGATCCGCTGCTGGAACGCCCCTCTGGACCCGATCGCCTGAGCGGCCTGTCTCGGCCGAACCCCGCGTTCTCTCCATCCCTATCTCCCTCCGATCCCTGTGGCATCACCCATGACTGATCCCTGGCAGCGCTTCCAGCAGTGGCTGGTGCACCTCCCCGATCTCGATCTCTTTCTGGATGTCAGCCGCATGCCGGTGGAGGAGGCGGACGTGAGCCGACTGGAGGATGCGTTCGAGCGGGCCTTCGCGGCCATGGAGGCCCTCGAGGCCGGTGCCATCGCCAATCCCGATGAAGGCCGCATGGTGGGCCACTACTGGCTGCGGGATCCCCAGCGTGCCCCCAGCTCGGACATTGGCGCGGCGATCACCGAGGGCCTGCAGGCGATCGAGCGCTTCACTGCCGACATCCATGTGGGCCGCATCAAGCCCCCCCAGGCCGAGCGCTTCACCGATCTGCTGGTCATCGGCATCGGTGGTTCGGCCCTCGGTCCCCAGTTTGTGGCGGCGGCCCTGGCCCCGAATCAGCCGCCCCTGATGATCCACTTCATCGACAACACCGACCCGGCCGGCATCGACCGGGTGCTGGCCGGCCTGGAGAGGCGTCTGACCCGCACCCTGGTGCTGGTCACCAGCAAGTCCGGTGGCACACCGGAACCCCGCAACGGCATGCTCGAGGTGCGTCAGGCCTTCGAGCGCCACGGGCTTGCGTTCCCGTCCCAGGCCGTGGCGATCACCATGCCTGGCAGCCGCATGGACCAGCTGGCGCGGCAGGAGAACTGGCTGGCGGCGTTCGCCATGCACGACTGGGTGGGCGGACGCACCTCGGAGCTCTCGGCGGTGGGGTTGCTGCCGGCGGCACTGCAGGGCATCGACATCCGCAGCCTGCTGGAGGGCGCCCGGCGCATGGACGCGGCCACCCGGGTGCGCGACATCCGCCGCAACCCGGCCGCCCTGCTCGCCCTCTGCTGGCACTGCGCTGGTGAGGGCCGCGGCAGCAAGGACATGGTGGTGCTGCCCTACAAGGACAGCCTGCTGCTGTTCAGCCGCTACCTGCAGCAGCTGGTGATGGAGTCGCTCGGCAAGGAGCGGGATCTCGAGGGCCAGATCGTGCACCAGGGCCTGGCTGTCTACGGCAACAAGGGCTCCACCGATCAGCACGCCTACGTGCAGCAACTGCGCGAGGGGATTCCCAACTTCTTCGCCACCTTCATCGAGGTGCTCGAAGACCGCTCCGGTGGCTCGATCGAAGTCGAGCCGGGTGTGACCTCGGGGGATTTCCTCTCGGGTTTTCTGCTCGGAACCCGTCAGGCCCTGCACGAGAACGGCCGTGGCTCGATCACGCTCACCATTCCCCGCGTTGACAGCCTGCGGGTGGGAGCCCTGATCGCCCTCTACGAGCGGGCGGTGGGCTTCTATGCCTCACTGGTGAACATCAACGCCTATCACCAGCCCGGGGTGGAGGCGGGCAAGCGGGCCGCTGCCGCGATCCTGGCCCTTCAGGCCCGTGTGCTGGAGGCCCTGAAGGCCGCTGAGTCGCCCCGCTCTCTCCAGGAGCTGGCAGCCGATGCCGATGCTGCCGATCGGGTTGAGACTGTGTACCAGGTGCTGCGCCACCGAGTTGCCAATGACCCCCTGATCGAGCTCAGCGGCGATCCCACCCACCCCGAGTCCCTGCGCTTCCGCCACCGCCAGCCTGCCCTGCGTTCATGACCCTCACAAGCACCAGCACCAGCTTCCCGATCGACCTGGCCGCCTACCGGCCCCTGGCTCTCGATCTCGCCCAGGCCGATCTCACCGGCAGCCAGCGGGCCGACCTGCAGGCCAACATCTCGCTCTGCCGGGACGCGATCGTGTTCTTCACCGCCACCGGCGCCGCCCGTGGGGTGGGCGGCCACACCGGCGGGCCCTACGACGTGGTGCCTGAGGTGGTGCTGCTGGATGCGCTGTTCCGCGGCAACCCTGATCGGTTCCTGCCGATGTTCTTCGACGAGGCCGGCCACCGGGTGGCGATCCAGTACCTGATGGCGGTGCTGAAGGGCCATCTGCCTGCCGAGGCCCTGCTGCGCTATCGCGAGGCCCACGCCCGCCTGCCTGGCCACCCCGAGCTCGGCCTCACCCCCGGGGTGGCCTTCAGTTCCGGCCGCCTCGGCCACCTGTGGCCGTTCATCAATGGCCTGGCCCTGGCCCATCCCGATCGTGTGCTGGTGTGTCTGGGCTCCGATGGCGCCCAGCAGGAGGGGGATGACGCCGAGGCGGCCCGCTTTGCGGTGGCCCACGGCCTCAACGTGAAGCTGCTGATCGATGACAACGACGTGACGATCGCCGGCCACCCTTCCGACTACATGCCGGGCTACGACCTGGAGCGCACCTTGGCGGGTCATGGGCTGGCCACCCTGCCCGGTGACGGGGAAGACCTCGATGACCTCCACCGGCGCCTGCGCCAGGCCATCCTCAGCGACGGCCCGGTGGCCCTGATCAACCGCCGGCCGATGGCGGTGGGCATCGCCGGCATCGAAGGCTCCACCCACGGCCACGACGTGATCCCGGTGGACAAGGCGGTCGCCTATCTCGAGGCCCGGGGCCGCCAGGAGGCGGCCGACTGCCTGGGCGCGATCGCCAAACCCGAGAACCCCACCGGCCGCCGGGGCAGCGGCGAGCGGATGGCCGCCAACCGCAACGTGTTCGGCGACACCCTGGTGGAGATCCTGGGCAAGCTGTCTCCGGAAGCACGCCAGCAGCAGGTGCTGTGTGTGGACAGCGACCTGGAGGGGTCCTGCGGCCTGGCCCAGATCCGCAAGGCCTTTCCGGAGATCTTCGTGCGCGGCGGCATCATGGAGCGCGCCAATTTCTCCGCCGCGGCCGGTTTCGGCATGGAGCAGGGCCGGCAGGGGATCTTCGCCACCTTCAGCGCCTTCCTGGAGATGTGCATCTCGGAGATCACCATGGCGCGGCTCAACGGCGCCAACGTGCTGGCCCACTTCTCCCATGCCGGCATCGACGACATGGCCGACAACACCTGCCATTTCGGCCTCAACAACCTGTTCGCCGACAACGGGCTGGAGGAGGGGGACAGCACCCGGCTCTACTTCCCGGCCGATGCCGGTCAGATGGCCGCCTGTGTGCGGTCGGTGTTCGCCGAGCCCGGGCTGCGCTTCGTGTTCTCCACCCGGTCCAAGGTTCCCAACCTGCTCAACGCCCAGGGCCAGGACCTCTACGGCGAGGACTACGTCTTCCAGCCAGGCCGGGACGAATGGGTGCGCCGGGGGAACGACGGGGTGATCGTGAGTTTCGGCGAGAGCCTCTATCGCTGCCTCGATGCTGTCGAGCAGCTGCGCGACGAGGGCCTGCAGGTGGGAGTGGTGAACAAGGCCACGCTCAACGTGGTGGACGAGGAGATGCTCGCTGAGCTGGGTCGGCAGCCCTTCGTGCTGGTGGTGGAGAGCTTCAACCGCCGCACCGGCCTGGGCAGCCGGTTCGGCACCTGGCTGCTGGAGCGTGGACTGACACCCCGCTACGCCTACCTGGGCACCTGGCGGGAGGGCTGCGGCGGCCTCTGGGAGCAGTTTCCCCACCAGGGCATTGATGCCTCCGGGATCATCAGCCATGTGCGCGGACTGCTGGCCTGAACGGTGACCGGCGACACAGATTGCGAAGTCTTATTGCAGACGCCGCTTGCCTGGACAATCGTTCCTGTATGTGGCGCAATGCACCCAACGTCCTCTGCAGTTCCATGCCCCTGTTCCTGTTCCGTGACGGCTCGATCCGTCAACTCACCGTTGTTCCCGAAGGAGTGGAGTTCGGGACCTATCAGGATCGCCGGAAGCGGCCGGTGCATGTCGTGCTCGACTCCCATTCCGAACGGCGGCTGCTGGCGGCGCAGCCCCGTCGCCACAGCGGGCGTTTGTCCACTGCGACCGACGGGATCAGAGCGGATTCAAGGGGTGGTCATCCTCAAGCCGCCTGAAGAATTGTGTGCATGCTCCAGCGGCCCTATGCATCGTGTGCTCACGGCTGTCGGCGCCTTTTCTGCACTTCATTCATGGAGATGATGACAGGCACCAGGACGGATGCGACGATCCCGGCAGCAAAGCCGTTGTTGTAGAGATTGAGGCCACCGTGCACAGAGCCAACACTGAGTGCCGCAGACGAGTGGATGTAACCGGCCAGGGTTCCCCAGCGCCAACCGAAGTGTCCTGAAACCGGCGCCAGGTTTGTTGAAAAGAGAGCAGCGAGCTGGATGGCTGGATCGGCAATCCCCCATGGTTTCGCCAGAGAGCCGAGCACCACCCCCACCATGACCGGCGTGATGTTGAACGGATGCTTGCCGAAGGCGCCGAAGCCTGCAACTGAGAGTAGGCCAGCAATCACCGGACCATTGATATCGCCACCGATGGCCAGGATATAGGCCATCGCCAGCAGTCCAGTGAGGCCGATGTTGAGCAGTGTCGCACCCAGTCCAGCCAGGTCAATAAAGTCGCTGGGTGCCTGGCCCGATGAACGCAGCACCGTATTGAGCCTGGTTGGCGCACGCCTGTCGATAGCCAGACCAAGCATCATCAAGGACAAGAAGATCATACCCATGAAGATCCCAAGCTGTAGGTTGTGACCTGTTGTCCAGATGAATACCGGCTCCGGTACAAGGTCATAGGACGTCAACAGCGCGACGACCAACACACCAACGAGGCCAGCCGTGAAGCCAACGTTATAAAGCGCAAAGCCCATGTGTGCCTTGGAGAGTTGGGCTGCCGCGGGAGGAAGAATGAAGCTGATCAGCAGGCCCGCTCCTACTGCCAGAGGTAGACTGATGGCCGTTGGCAAGACTGTACTGAACAGGATTTCGGTGACAACAGGTGCCAGTGCGGCTCCGAAGAAAGCCGTGTTGATATGCTTCGCAAAGGGTTCGCCACGACAACGGGCATACATCCACACGCCGGCAACAATGAACCACACGTTCAGCAGGTTCTTGCCGAACAGACCGAACCCGAGCAGCAGAAACAGGCATGCCAGCGACGCCCCACCGATGGGCGCGCGCACGTGGTGATAGAGGCCGCAGGCCAGTAGCGTGAGGATCCCGGTATGCACCAGGCTTCCACCGATACCGGCGATGCCGAAATAATCGGTGAGCAGGGTGTCCCTGGAGGTGAGAATTGCAGCGATACCGCGAACCACCTCGCGTGGCCCATCCATCGCCAGACCCAAGATAATGAACGCAGCTGCATAAGCCGCGACAATCGTGAGAATCAGCCTGTCCTGGTTGGGGCGTTTTCCTGTTGGAGGCCAGTGGAGCGGTGTGCTTGGTGCATCAGGTCTGAAATCGATGGTCAAGGGAAAAGGAGCGCACTTGTAGTTGAGAATACGACGAGATGGATTGTCGGCGCTGGTGTCTCTTGTCGGAGTCTTAACTTTGTCCCTGTGGAGATGGGCCAGAATGACATAGCTTCTTGCTGGGCTTGGCTGATGAAAGCAGGTGACATGGGCTACAGCACCACTCCTGATGATGGAGGTCGATATGGTGATCGATTGAGGCAATCTACCAACTCTCTACTATGGCTGCAGTGGCTACTTATAGTTGCACTCGTTTATCTGCTGATGGTTTCAGTGGGTGTCCTGAGCCAAGGCTTTCGAGCCGTATCTGGTGGCTCAGATGGTGCCGCTGCAATCTTTGAATTTGCCAATAATCCTCTGGTCGCCGTGATCCTGGGGGTTTTGGCAACAGCTTTGGTTCAGTCTTCGAGCGCGGTGACTTCAGTGATCGTGGGCCTGGTGGGAGGCGGCTTGCCCATTGCCATTGCGATCCCCATGATCATGGGCTCCAACATGGGCACAACCGTAACAAATACTTTGGCGGCACTTGGTAATATAAAAGATAGCGAAGCCTTCAATCGTTCATTTTCAGCGGCGACTGTTCACGATTTCTTTAACCTATTCACCATCCTGATATTCTTGCCCCTGGAGTTATTGTTTCACCCCTTGGAGCAGCTATCGGGATACCTGGCGAGCTGGTTTCAGGGCTCCGATGATCTTTCGATGTCACAATTCGACTTGATCCGCGCCATCACGCGCCCGCTCATCAGCGAGATCCGTGATGCCATCCGACTGCTTCCAGGGGGCATTGATGGCATCGTGATGATTGTTGTTGGCGTATCTTCTGTGCTGGCGGTGATCTACGGGCTCAATATTCTGTTGTCCAAAGTTGTCACTGGCAGGGCTTACCGTCTCTTCAACGCGGCGGTTGGAAAGAATGGCGCTCTCGCCGTTTTATCCGGGTTGGTGACAACCTTGATTGTCCAGTCCTCTACGCTCACAACCGTTCTGATCGTGCCCATGGCCGGCGCAGGTATCTTCACCCTTGCCCAAGTCTATCCATTTACCTTGGGAGCCAATATCGGCACGCCCATCACTGCTCTGATGTCCGCCACTGCAATCACGGGAGACTATCAGGTTGTGGCCATGCAGATTGCTCTTGTGCACGTTCTCTATAACGGTCTGAGCGTTGCACTCTTCGCTGCGGTACCACCCCTCTACAGGCTTCCCATGCGCTCCGCTCAAGCCTTGGCGGATGGCGCAAAGCGATCTCCCTGGGTCGTTCCCGGATACATCTTTGGAGTTTTCTTTCTGATCCCGGGTATTGTGTTCGGAGCGCAGGCTATCTTTGACTACAAGAATCCTCAGGTCATTGAGGCTGAAGGAAACAAATCGGTGTACGAGCCCCTGCAAAAAGAGGTTGAGCAGAAGCGTTTCAGAATCGAATAGCCGCCACCTGATCGGGTTTTCCAGGATTTGGCTTTACGCTGCATTGGCGAGGCCTTCTGCATATTGCCTGTCAAAACCACCACCGCAAACTGATCTCTCTGTTGCTCAATCCTGACCAGCATCCGGCTATTAGGATGCTCTTAACCGAATGGAGTCATACTTCATAGGTCGCCGTTGAGATCCCATGACCTCCACGCTCCACCCCGCCACCTCCCCTGCGCTCACCCCGGCCACCAGCGAGGAGCTGCAGCACATTGACGCCTGGTGGAGGGCCGCCAACTACCTGGCGGTGGGGATGATCTATCTGCGCGACAACCCGCTGCTGCGGGAGCCCCTGCGCCCTGAGCACATCAAGAGCCGGTTGCTGGGCCACTGGGGCTCGAGCCCAGGCCAGGCCTTCATCTGGGCCCACGCCAACCGGCTGATCCGGCAGCACGATCTGGACATGATCTACCTGTCCGGCCCCGGCCACGGAGCTCCCGGTGTGCTGGCCCCCACCTACCTGGATGGCTCCTACAGCGAGATCTATCCGGACAAGTCGCAGGACGCTGTCGGCATGCAGCGGTTCATGAAACAGTTCTCGTTTCCTGGGCACATCGGCAGTCACTGCACCCCGGAAACCCCCGGCTCGATCCATGAGGGCGGCGAGCTGGGCTACGTGCTCTCCCATGCCTGCGGGGCGGTGTTCGACAACCCCGAGCTGATCGCCATCGCCTGCGTGGGCGACGGCGAGGCCGAAACCGGGCCCCTGGCCACCAGCTGGCACATCAACAAGTTTCTCAACCCGATCAGCGACGGCGCGGTGCTGCCGGTGCTGCATCTCAACGGCTACAAGATCGCCAACCCCACCCTGCTGGCCCGCATCCCCCGCGACGAGCTGGCCAGCCTGATGCGCGGCTACGGCTGGGAACCGCTGTTCGTGGAGGGCCACGAGCCCATGGCCATGCACCAGGCCATGGCCGCGGCCATGGATGAGGCGGTGACGAGCATCCTGCGGATCCGCGCCGAGGCCCGCGCCAGCGGCGAGGCGGTGCGCCCCGCCTGGCCCATGATTGTGCTCCGCTCTCCCAAGGGCTGGACCGGCCCGAAGGCCCTCGGCGACAAGAAGATCGAGGACTTCTGGCGCGCCCACCAGGTGCCGCTGCCCGCTCCCCAGAGCGATCCGGCCCAGCTGCAGATGCTGGAGGACTGGATGAAGAGCTACCGGCCCTCGGAGCTCTTCGATGCCGACGGCACCCTCGTGCCCGAACTCAAGGAGCTTTCACCCCAGGGTCTGCGGCGCATGGGCTCCAATCCCCACGCCAACGGCGGCCTGCTGCGCCACAAGCTGCACCTGCCGGCGGTGGACACCTATGCGGTGGCCCTCGAGGGTCCCGGTCAGAGCGAGGCGGAGAACACCTACCCCCTCGGTGAGCTGCTACGCGACGCGATCGGCCACAACCCCGATTCCCTGCGGGTGTTCGGACCGGATGAAACGGCCTCCAACCGCCTGCAGGCGATCTACGAGCAGAGCAAGAAGGTGTGGATGGAGGACTTCCTTCCCGAAGACCTCAACGGCAGTGAACTGTCCCGCTCGGGCCGGGTGGTGGAGATGCTCAGCGAGCACACGCTGGTGGGAATGATGGAGGGCTATCTGCTCACCGGCCGCTACGGCTTCTTCCACACCTATGAGGCCTTTGCCCATGTGATCGCCTCGATGTTCAACCAGCACGCCAAGTGGCTGGAGAGCTGCATCCACCACGCCCCCTGGCGGGCGCCGATCGGCCCCTGGAACTGCCTGATCTCCAGCACTGTATGGCGCCAGGACCACAACGGCTTCACCCACCAGGATCCCGGCTTCATCGATCTGGCCGGCAACAAGAGCGGCGAGGTGGTGCGGGTGTACCTGCCGGCCGACGCCAACTGCCTGCTGGCGGTGGCGGAGGAGGCGCTGGTGGAGAACAACGTCTGCAACATCATCGTCAGTGACAAGCAGAAGCACCTCCAGTACCTCACCCTCGAGCAGGCCCGTGCCCACGTGGCCAAGGGCATCGGCCTCTGGAGCTGGGCCAGCAACGACGACTGCGGCACCGATCCCGACGAGCCCGATGTGGTGATGGCCTGCGCCGGCGACATCCCCACCAAGGAGACGCTGGCGGCGGTGGAGATCCTCAGGCGCGAGATTCCCAGGCTGAAGATCCGGGTGCTCAACGTGGTGAA